>JBIOXR010000063.1:0-20916 GCA_044869735.1 Chlamydiales bacterium | reverse complement strand
GCGTTTGAAGCGACTGATTGTAGAGCGTTACATTCAACGTCTGCGCTCTACAACGCCTCTGACAACTCTCAAGCATATGGCTTGAATTATCGACTCCATCTATGATGAGCCCCTTTTTTAAGAGAGGAATCAATAATCTCCCTGATCCACACATTGCTTCAAGAATTGGCCCTTGGGAAGTGAGAAGTATTCTCTCATAGAATGCTACTTCTTTCGAACCGGCTTCAGGTTTGGTTAAGTCATAAAACTCTGTGCATAAATTTAAATAAGATCGATTCATATTTTTCAAAGTTTTGATGTTTTTTTTACTTGGCAATGCTAATCTCTTGGTCTTTAAGGGAGTTTTATGGGAAGAATTCTTAGATATCTTATTTTAAACAGCTTCTTATGCGTTATCTTTGTAACCCCACTTTTAGGAGAAACTGCAGGCTGTACTTGGATCCGCGGGTACATTACACCTATTCCTGATTTTCCTCAAAAAGGAGTGATCTTTCAGTCATGTACACCTCTATTAAAGACCCCCGATGCTTTTACTAGGGTAATCAAAACATTTGCAGCGAGATATCACAATTATCAACTCGATGCCATTGCTGGTTTAGACGCAAGAGGATTTATTTACGGAGCTGCTCTGGCTTACGAATTGAAAATACCATTTGTGCTGATAAGGAAACCGGGCAAGCTTCCAGGAAAAGTCGAGAGAATTGATTATGAATTGGAATATGGAAAGAATTCTTTCGAAATCGAAACGGATAGTATTGAGCCGGGTTCTCGAGTTCTGATCATAGATGATGTATTAGCAACGGGAGGAACGGCTCAAGCCGCTTCTGTTCTTGTTGAACAGCTTGGTGCTCAAGTGGTTGAAGTGGCATGCGTAATCGAACTTCCCTTTTTAAAAGGTCGAGAAAAAGTACAATTCCCGATTTTTTCATTAGTAGCAATCGACTTGGACTAGTGGTCTCCGTCTTGTAACAAAGAGTTCGTTAGTGGACTCCGAAAAGAATTTTGGGTCTTGATGGACTCGAACCATCGACCCCCTCATTAAAAGTGAGGTGCTCTAACCAACTGAGCTAAAGACCCAAAACGACCCCAAGGGGATTCGAACCCCTGTTATCGGAATGAAAATCCGGTGTCCTAGGCCAGGCTAGACGATGGGGCCGGGAATTCATTTGACCTGTGAATTTTACCTATCAAAACAATTAAACGCAAAAACTATAGGGTGGTGATCTCTTTTTCTTTTGCTGCAATTGTTTCATCGACCTGTTTGCAGAATTTATCGGTAAGCTCTTGGATTTCCTTTTCGTTGCGCCTCTGGACGTCCTCGGTAATTTTCCCCTCGCTTTGTTGCTGTTTCATCGATGCATTTCCGTCGCGCCTGGTATTTCGCACAGCAATTTTTGCCTCCTCCCCCTTCATTCGGGTGATGCGACGCATCTCCTCGCGAATTTGGGCATTCATTTCAGGGATTTTAATTCGGACGACATTCCCATCGACGATAGCTCGTAAATTCAAGTTTGATTTTTCGATTCCTTTGACAATGGGATGGAGATTATTTTGATCGAACGGAGTAATGACGAGCTGTCTTGCCTCAGGAGCTGTAATAGAAGCCAGATCGCGGAGGCGCATCTGGGACCCATAGACCTCTACGGTAACGGGATCGAGCATCGCAGGGTTAGCTCGTCCGGTTCGAATGCTTTTTAATTCATTTTTTAGATGATCCAAGGCGGCTTGCATTTTTGCCTTGATTTGGTTGATGGTCATTTCCATAGTTTACCCCTTTACAAGTGTGCCATAATTGTTATCTGTCAGAGCTTGCAAGAAAGAGCCCCCAAAAATTTTAAATACTTTGATGGGGATGTTATTTGACATACATAGAGCCACGGCTGTGAGATCGCACACGCCTAGTTTCTCTGCGAGAGCCTCTTCATAGGTAATTTCACTATATTTTTTTGCGTCTTTATTGAGGCGGGGATCTTTATTATAAACACCGTCGACGTGGAGCGTAGCTTTTAAAAAGATATCGGCGCTAATTTCACATGCACGTAGAGCAGCCGTTGTGTCGGTTGTGAAGAAGGGATGGCCCGTCCCTCCGACGAAAAGGAGAATAGATCCTTTTTTAAGATAGTGGAGGGCTTTAACGGGTTGATAGGTTTCAGCTACAGAAGGGCATTCTAAAGCGCTTAAAACACGGGATTCGAGTCCTAGAGAAGTGATGGCTTGTTGTAGAGCAATACCATTGATGATCGTGGCTAGCATTCCCATCTGATCAGCCGCAATCCGGTCGATGCCTAAGGAGGGGCCTTTCTGTATACCTCGGAAAATATTGCCACCACCTACCACGATCCCAATTTCTTTTCCGGCCTTGGCTAGATCGCCGATCATGTGAGCAATTTTTATGGTGGCTTCTTTGTCTATGCCGTAATCGGCGTGACCCATCAGGGCTTCTCCGGAGATCTTGAGCAAAACCCGTTTATAGTGAGCCTGTTTCATCCTGCTATTGCCCTACGCGCCAACGAAGGAAATGGGAGACTTTGAGTTTTTTCCCTTTCTCCTTTCCTCTTTTCTCCACAATATCTGCTATGGACTTGCTCGGATCTTTGACAAATTTTTGTCTTAAAAGACACGACTGGTCGTAATAAGCTTCTAGTTTCCCCGCAATGATTTTATCTTGAATTTCGGCAGGTTTGTTTTTTATAAGAGCCCGGGCAATCTCCCTCTCGTGTTCCTTGACCGATTCGGGCACCTCACTCGGATCGAGGTAATCGGGAAATTCCGCTGCCACGTGCATAGCAATGTCTCGAGCTAAATCTTTCTCCTCTTCGCTTCCTTCGACCTCCACGAGAGTGACCAATTTCCCTCCCCCATGAGAATAGATGCCAATAGAAGCATTTTTCTTGCGTGGGTAAAGCTCAAAACGCTTGATGCGGATATTTTCCCCCAAAGTCTGGACCATCGATGCGCGCAATTCATCGATCGTATGGTTGCGGTCTTTGGAGTAGCGATGAATTAAAAATTCTTCCAAGTTACCAGGGACGTTTTGGATGAGTTCGTGAACCAGAGATTCGGCAAAATGTTGGAATCTTTCATTTTTGACGACAAAATCGGTTTCGGCATTGACTTCTACAAGGCCGACCCAAGCATCATTTTCAGCCGTTTTTATAACCCCTTCCTTCGTTTCGCGCCCCTCTTTTTTGACAGCTGTGGCTACTCCTGTCTTGCGAAGATAGGCTATGGCTTCGTCTAAATTCCCATGGGCCGCCACAAGCGCTTCTTTGCATTTGCCCATGCTCACACCTGTCTTTTCTCGCAGCTCTTTCACCATATCGGCAGTAATTTTTTCGTTCATACATCGCCCTCCACAGCTACTCTACTCTTGATCAATACTTCTTCTTCCTCATCTTCTTTTCCAGCGCCTTCGGCGAATTGGAGTTCGTTTTTCTCATCGATAATGGCTTGGGTCAACGCTTCGACGATCAGTTTCACGCTTTTAAGGGCGTCGTCATTACAAGGAATTACATATTCAATAGGGTCGGGGTTGCAGTTGGTATCGACAAGAGCCATCACAGGGATGTTAAGCTTGTTGGCTTCCGCAACGGCAATGTGCTCATGCCCTGGATCGACCACAATCAAAAGCCCTGGGGGTTTGCGCATGGCACGTACGCCTGAGAGGTTTCTCTCGAGTTTAATCTGTTTCTTTGACAAATCAGAGAGCTCTTTTTTTGTCAGTCCTTCACCTCCTGTGGAGACTCTTTTCTCTACTTTTTCTAGAGTTTTGATCGACTGTCGAATAGTCCCGAGATTGGTGAGCATGCCTCCCAGCCATCTTTCTGAAACATAAAATTCGCCGCAGGCTTCAGCACATTTGCGTATAACTTCTTTTGCCTGCTTTTTGGTTCCGACAAATAAAATGCTCTTTCGTTCGCGCACAGCTTTTTTTAGAACGGCGATCGATTTGCGCATTTGTTCCAGTGTTTTTGCAAGATCAATGATGTAGAGACCACCGCGAAGGCCGAAGACAAAACGGCGCATTTTGGGGTTCCATCGGTGCTTTTGGTGGCCAAAATGGGCTCCGGCCTCCAAGAGATTTTTTACGGAGACTTCTTTTTCTTTAAAGTTTTGATTCATAGTATCCAAGCCTTGTCCCTATTTTTTTGACACGGCATCTTTCCCTAAGGCAAGATTTCGGTCTTGGTAAATTGTTTATAATGAGCGCCTGATCAGAATCGAACTGACACTAGTAGCTTGGAAGGCTACGGTTCTACCATTGAACTACAGGCGCAAAAAGTGCCATAACTATAGAATAAACCCAGTTTTTTTTAAACTGTGATTGTAGATGAGTCAACTGAGAGAAAAAAATTCCTAAGAGAAGAGTAAAAAAAAATTATCTTTCTCTCCCTCAAAAGGCTGGCCGGGTCCTAAATGCTATTTTATTAATTTTTTTTCTAATCACAATCCGATTATGGCATTTAACTGTCACCCTTCACGAAGAGAAGGTGAAAGAGGCAGAAAAGCCCCAGCGCCGAGTCATTCTAGAAAGGCCTGATAGAGGGACCATCACAGACCGTTTCGGGATTCCCCTTGCCATTAACAAACTTCAATATAATGCCCAAATTAACTACAACCGCATCAAAGAAATTCCACAATTTGGATGGGAAATCAATGAAGAGGGGAAAAAATGCAAAATTTTCAAAAGAAAATCATACATCAAAGAATTAGCCGCCCTGGTGGGCAACGAGCTCTCTCTCGACCCCGAACGCGTTGAAGATTTGATCCACGGGAAGGCCGCCGTCTTAGGAGGAGTACCGCTTGTGATTAAGGAAAATATTTCAGAAGAGGAGTACTACAGATTAAAGATGCTCGAGAGGGAATGGCCCGGAATTTCTACGGAAAGAGTAGCAAAAAGGCATTACCCCTTAGGAAAAATAGGGGCTCAAATCGTTGGTTATATGGGAGCCATTAGTCGCGCCCAATATGAAAAAGTGACCCAAGAGATGGCCCTTCTTAGAAAAACGCTTCAGGAGTGGGAAGAGGGGGTAAGCCAACTCCCTCGAGGCTATTTTTCTATTGGAGAAGTCGAAAAAAGACTTCTCGAATTAGAAAATAAAGCCTACACAATCACAGATCGGATAGGAAAAGAGGGAATAGAAGCCTCTTTCGACGAAAAATTAAAAGGATACCAAGGGAAGCGGACCTATCTTGCAGACATCAAGGGCAATTATCTTCGTTCTCTTCCAGGTGGGACAGAGGCGAAAAGTGGCGAACAAGTGGTCCTTTCGATATCAAGTGAATTACAGGAATACGCCGAGCAGATGTTGGCAGAGTGTGAGCAGTCGGCGAAAAAACACGAGTGGTTTCCCCAGTTGCAGCCTTGGATAAAAGGGGGAGCCATCATCGCCATGGATCCCGTGAAAGGGGAAATTTATGCCCTAGCTTCCTATCCTCGTTTTGACCCCAATGATTTTGTAACTGAGAAAGGAGGAAGAGAAAAAGAAAAACGTAAAAACGTGCTGCGTTGGCTTGAAAATACAAACTATTTTCGCTTGATCTGGGATGAAAAAGAACTCCATCTACGCGAGCGATTTTCGATAGAAAAAGGGATATTTTACGACGAAGGCATCCCCTTGACGTTTGAAAATTATCTCAACTTGATCTTACCTATGGAATCGCCTGTGAAAGGGGTGTTTCAAAAAAGGAATAGAGTAACGGATGCCTTACGTCTTCAGGAGCTTTTAGAAGAGCTTTTTTCTCTTTTCCTTGGGGAGGGCGAAGCTCGTTACCCAGAAACGGCCAAAGTGCTCGATCATCTATATCCGACTCTGCCTTCCAAAGCACTCTTCACCCTTCAAGAGAAAAGGGCTTTTGAGGAAAAAGAAATAGAAAACAAAACAAAGGTGACCGCAATAAAAGAAGCTCTACAACCTTTTTTTGGCACTCTTAATGCCAATGACGATAAGCTTCTTTTGGTCGATCTTTATCGCCTCGTTATTTCGATCAAACATTTTCACAGGAGTCTTATAGGGTATTTAGGAACAGATACACTCTACGATTTCCGCTCAGCTAGTGCACACTATGCTCAGATCAAAGATGGAATACGGGAAATCGTTAAACAACTCTACGTAGAAAACGATTTTCGCGTTTGGAAGGAAGAAAATTTTAAAACCTACCTCGAAGCAAAGAGAGAGAAAGAAAGAGAAGAGAAACGTCCTCCTCGCTCCTATCTCGATTACCTCGATGAGTGTGAAAAAGAGCGATTCGAAGCCTTTTGGGATGCTATTGAAAAACCTCTCATTGCTTGTCTACTCACGAACGTTGCGCAAAGGTCCCCTAAAATGGAGAGCTATTTGCAAGGAGTGGAGAAGGTGCTGCAGACACAAAAAAACCTCGAGAGTTTTGTTGCCCTAAAGAAAAGGGTAGTCTCTTTACCCGACACTCTTTTGATCGACTATTTATATGCTCTAAGAACTTTTGATGACCTCGAGGAGCCTCTCTGGGGTCGATATGTGGGATTGCGACAAGAAGGAAGCTTTCAAAAAGGGAAAGACCTGGCGTGTGCTTTTTACCCTTCTGCTGGCTATGGGTATAGTCGCTCTTCCACTTTTGCCGAAGCGACGACAATAGGCTCAATATTTAAACTCGTTCCTGCTTATGCAGCTCTTATTCAACGGTACGAATACCTCAAAGAAAAAAAGGGTTCCTTCTCTAACCTCAACCCTCTCACCATTATCGATGATAAACATCGCTCGGGAGGAGGTAGAGAGGAGAGGTGGAATGTAGGCTACACTGCCGATGGCAAACCTATCCCCATGCACTACCGAGGAGGTAAACTGCCGCGCAGCGACCATTCCAATATCGGGCGAGTCGATCTTACCCATGCCATTGAAACATCGAGCAATCCCTATTTTTCACTGCTAGTGGGCGATTTTCTCGATGATCCTGAGGACCTTTGCGAAGCAGCTAAACTTTTTTCTTTTGGAGCAAAGACAGGCATAGACCTTCCAGGAGAAATTGGAGGATGTTTACCTTCCGACATCAGTTATAACCGCAGCGGTTTGTACGCAATGGCCATCGGCCAACACTCGCTGGTGGTTACCCCTCTTCAGACGGCTGTAATGTTAGCTGCCATAGCCAATGGGGGAAAAGTGCTCAAACCTAAAATTTCAATAAAAACGAAGAATGAGCTGCAAGAAACTCTTCTTCAGACTGAAACAAAAAGAGAGGCATTTCTCCCAAAGCAGGTGCGGTCTTTACTCGTAAAAGGAATGTGGCAGGTGATTCATGGAGATAAGGGAACAGCTCGTCAGATCCGACTTTCCAATCGTTTGAACGAGGAACAAAAAAAAGAGATTAAACACGTGATTGGCAAAACGAGCACTGCTGAGGTGATGGTGAAGCTGAGCCTCGACACCGAGAAGGGGCGTGCTCTTTGCAAAGATGTTGGTTTTGGAGCGATCGCCTTTAAAGACGAACTCCTCACCGAGCCCGAACTTGTCGTCGTTGTCTTCTTACGACGGGGAGAATATGGATGGGGAGCAGCGCCACTTGCTATTAAAATGATCTCCAAATGGAGAGAAATAGTGACGCAGCACGGTGCAGGAGATTAAAAGAGGGTCAGAATCAATAGCGGGGGTCGGGTTCCCACGACCCCCAGCTCCCCCTTGAGCTGAAATGCGCTTTGCCTACTCGCTCTTCCTCCGGGAGGCAGTGCGAAGCACAGCTCCCCCGTCGGTCAGAGCGATTATGCTTCGCGCATTCAGCCGTCGATTGCGGGCCGAAGCCGGATCTTGAAAATATTTAGTTTCGGTGCTGGCGTTAGCCAGCAATCAATGGCTTCCATCCGCAATGCAAAATCGATCCGAACGAGTGGGGGTGCTGTGCTCGGCACTGCCCCCCGAAGGAGGGACGATTTGGCGCAGCGGGGGAAGCTCAAAGGGGAGCTGGGGACGGAGTCCTCGCTATTAATGCTGGGTAGAAATTTAACTTTTGTTGCCTGGCGTGAAACGCCAGGTAAAAAAAAGCAGCGGGGATTGGCATTGAATTTGCACACCGATTATCTGTATCTATGGAGGCAATATGGGGAATGGAAAGTCGTACCGCAAGCCAGACTTGGCGCAGGAAAGCTTTTGCCAAGGAGTGGCCAAATTCTTAGAAGGTGCTTATGATGAAGCGGTTGTGCTATTTAAAGAATCATTGAAACACGATAGTCACCTGGCGCTTTCTTACTGCTATTTAAGTATGATTGCCCTAGAACAGGGAGATATCGAAAATGGAATAGCATGGGGCCAAGAGGGCTTAAAAATCGATGAACAAAATAGCTATTTGCATTATTGCTTAGGCACTGCGCTAGAAAAAAATAAGAAGTTCCACGAGGCAATTTCTCACTATCGCGTTTATCTTAAAGAACATCCTCGCGATCCCGAATGCCTTTTCAGCCTAGGATGCGTTTATGATCAGTTAGGATGTTATAAAGAAGCACTTAAATACTACCGCCAAGCTTTTGATCTCGATCCCTCGCATTATAAGGCTTCTTTCAACCTTGCTATTCTCGTGGGGGAGCAAGGAGAGATGAGCACAGCTCTATCATTACTTCAAACTACAGTAGGAATTAATCCTTCCTATTGGAAAGGATGGATCAAGTTGGCACTTTTCTATTCTTTTGAGAAGAGATGGAAGGAATCGATTAGCGCTTATGAACAAGCGATTCTTTTACGCCCCTCTGTATCCGACTGTCACTATAATCTCGCCCTTTGTTATTTAACCGCCAAACACCCTAAGAATGCCATTGCCTCTTTTAATCGAGCTCTTGATCTCAATCCTTTCGATGCCGATGCTTCGTTTTATTTATCTCTTGCGTACCTTGAATTAAAATGGGAAGAACACGCCATTTTGGCGTTGCAAAAAACCTTAAGCATTGATTTGGAGCATCAAAAAGCCCACTATCTCTTAGGTCGTCTTTACTGCCTTAGAGGGGAGATACAAAAAGGGAAAAAAGAGCTAGCTTTTCTAGAAAAGCGCGATTCTCTCTTTGCAGATCAGTTAAAAAATTCTATTCATCCCAAAGCGATGCAAAATAAGTAGTCACGGGGTCATTTTCTTCATTGCCACTGCTCGCCACTTCTTTAAATTCTCGTTGAGTCTGGTGAGAAGTGGTTCGAGGTTTTTTAGGGATAGCTTTTTTAGTAGGGAATCCGAAGGAGAACTCCGCAAGAAAAAGAAGGCTTTATTCTCCCCTTGTAAAAGTGGTGTAATCTCATGAAAAGATTCCGTGCTTAGAAGGCAAGCTGTACCCTGGATTAAAGGTAACAGAGCGTCGCAGCACTGAATCTCGCCTGCTATTTGAAAGATGACGATGTCGTATTTTTTCTTAAGGTTCTGTATCAGTCGCTCGAGAATTATAGGTTCATAAATATCTGAAAGGGCCATGCCTATCTTTGCCGAAAATAATTCTGCCTCTGGTAGGGAGGGAAAATCGGAGTTTCCCAGAAGAAAAGAGTGGAGAAAGGTCCCTTCTTCATTGGCTTGTTCCTTAAAATCAAGAAGGGCAATCCTTTTTTTTCTTTGCAGTAGAATCGAAAGAAGTGAAGAAAAAAGAGGAGTCTGTTGTGCAGAATAAAACAGAAGAGTACGGCAATGGTGTTTGAAAAAATAAGATGAGGCGCGTTGGAGGGAAACCGTAGCGGTCGATTCTGTAATTTGCTCAACCGTACAACCTGCCCATACTAAGTTAGAATAAGAGGCACTAGGGCCTTTGAATAGAATAGTGAGAGTGAGAAAGAAGATATAACCTAACAATCCCAAACATAGTCCCACAATGGTATGAAAAATGAGGCGAGGGTTGTTGGGAAGAGGTGGAGGATACGCATACACAAAAGGTCCAGAATTGATGTATTCCAGATGGTAAGCGATGTTTTTAGTCTCGATCATCTTAGCAATTGATAGCACTACCTCTGAGCAAAGAGAAGTATTGTAGTTGATTTTCTGTTCAGCGATCCATTTATCGGGGAAGGAGCTTGTTTTTTGTGCAAGTATTTGAAGAGCGTTATCGAGTCGTTCGTATTCTTCGAAATGCTTCTTTAAAGTATGTGCTGAGAGGCGATCTATTTTATCTTGTAGTAGATTTTGTTCAATGGCGAGGACGCTTTTTTGTTTAGTGAGATGCGTTTTGAGGAAGTTGGAAAGAGTTTCAGCCTCTTCCGCCATTCTCTCCCTCTCTTTCGATGTATAATTGGCATCTTGGAGGTTCTGTGAAAGCCTCTGAGCTTTAGTGAAAAGATCGTTCAAGTAGGGGTCGTTAATGCTGACAGAAAAGGATGAAAGAGAGTTGGAATTGATATTTTCAAGTAGAGCTTCGATTTTTTCGCTTTTAAGATCGAGAGCGGAAAGATTTTGAATGTATTCTTGATACAGCGCTTGAGCGGTGCTGAGATCAATTTTTTCAAGTTCTGGTGCCGAGGCTTCTCCCTTATTTTTTAACTCCGCGAGAATGTCATTGAAAGGGCGTTCTCTCCCTTGCAATAATTGGTCGATGCGCATGATTTCTCTTGAGTGTGTTTGGGATTCCTGTTTGAGGTATGCTTGAGAGCTAAAGAGAAATTCCATCTCATTTTCAGAGGTGATGAATCCCCCTTCTGCCAAATTGTCGATGAAAAAGTGCTTCTGATCGTCTATTACCTCGTCGAGCTCTTGGCTCGACTCATCCTTTCTTTTCTTAAGATAGTTGAGCTGAGAAGTTGTTTTTATTTCACTGTCGTTTTTGAGATAGTTTTTAAACTCTTCCATGGTTGCATTGACAATTTCTGCTGCTAATTCCCTCTTGGAATTGGTGTGGGTAACAGTCAATAGGGAAGAATTGTTCCGATCCCTTTTTATTGAAATCTTCTTTTTGAGTCCCTCTGTGAGTGGCTCTAGAGGAAGAAGAGTGAGCTTATGGATTTTTTTCCCAAGTGAAAAGCCTTCTCCTTTGCGTAGGATGAAATTTCCTTTTTCAAATACAAAAGGGACACCAAAAACCCCTCTTCCGAGAGATTTTTTCGAAGCATCTAGCACTTCGTACTCTGTTTCGCTGAAGATTTTGATCCATAGAGAAGTAAAAATTTTTTGGCGATAAACGATCTCTTGGCATAGCAAACAGGGGGGAGGGTCCTTAAAAAGGATCTTGTCAGGGATAACATTTGCCTTGGAGAGAAAAGGAGAAGAGGGGCGCCGCACGCGCTGGTAATAATAATGTGCCCACCCCATTTTTAGAGCTCTTCCCATGCGGGTAAGGCGTCCTTTGCGTCCTTGAGGAGAAGAAACGACGCCTTGAAGGTTAAGTCTCTTAATGACTCTTTCCATAACAGGTGGAGAAGAAATGATTTCTAGTGGATCTTCGTTTGATTTTTTGTCGCTTAATAAAAGTATTTCTCGTGGCAAAGAAAGCGAATCTCCTTTTTCGAGTTTCCCTTCTTTTACAATCCCTTTTGCCGTGTAGGAAGGAGAGGTTTGCAAACGCCAAAGAAAACAGAGAAGTCCCAAAGAGCCGGCTACCATCAAAATGCGCTTGGCCTCTTTTTTGATTGCCGTGCCAAGATCGGAAAGGGAAAGAACGATATCTTGTGTAAACGAAATCATTTGAATACGCCCCTCGTTTTGATGCCTAGGTCGATGAGGAGGCTGCTGGGGAGAAGTTGCTCGATAAAGCGATTCCACTTGGTGATCGGTTTTTCTGAGATATAAACGGTGTCGCCTGGCATCAACAAGAGGCTATCATTGGGGAGATGGACGATATGATTCCAGGAGAGGCGGTAAATTTTGGGATTGATGATGCTCCCTCGAATGACTTGGATGCATCTTTTATCACCTGTGAAAGGAATGCCACCAGCCAAAGCCAACGCCTCGCGTAAAGAGATCGATCCATAAGGAACTGGGATCACTTGTGCGAAGCCCACTTCGCCGAGCACCGTCACAGTCGAATCGCTCGGATTGGCGATAAAAATCTTGTCCCTTGGGCGCATCACGATATTTTGACACATGTCTCCTTCGTGAATTAGCTTATAGAGATCGATCGGAAGAACTTCGCAATCGCGGGAAACGTAGCTTTTAAAAAGGTTGGCTTCCGGATGGATAATGGCTAAAGAGAGAACTTCATAGAGCCGGATCCTTCCATTCACAGGGATCTCTGGAACCTTTACAGCACCAATAATATCAACTTTGCTGTGAAGACGCCTTTTATAATCGAGAAAAACTTCCACGTTCATCATTTCTGCATCGTAGAGAGATTGGATGGTTTGTTTTGCGTGTTCTAAGGTAAGTCCTTTGACAACTAGAGGAGGGAGTTCAGGAAGCTGTATTTTGCCATTGATGACTCGGAAGCCTACTGTTGCCCCTATCCGCGCAGCGGTCTCTGTTATTTCTTTACGCGTTGGGTGGTAAATGACTATTTCGAGGACGTCATCCTCATCGATTTGATCTTCATATTCGAAGAGATAATGTTCAGGCAGACAAGGAATGTCAATTCCTTCAAATTCCAAAATGCCATATTTCCCTTCGCGAATGCGGTAAGAGTCAATCACAAATTCTGAAGCCCCCTGCATACAATAGTGATAAGGGCAGCAAGGGGTGCAGGCCACATAGAGGAAGCAAGTCAGTAAAGCAAAAATTCGTAACATCCTAGAAAGGACTATTAAACAATATCAGTTTGTCATACAAGAGAAAGGATATATGTTTGAGCTCCTTTCTTACTATCTCATTTCTCATTTTATCTCATTTACTTGTTCGATATTTGAAGCTGTTCTTTTATGCAGCACCCCCTCTTATGTTTCTCTCTTAAAAAAAAGGGGCTCGAAGACGGGCTATTATCTCGAAGAGCTCAAAAGTAGGATCGATAAGCCCTTAGCTGGCATCTTAACCCTCAATACGATCGCTCATACCGTGGGCGCGGCTGTGGTGGGTGCGAAAGTGGTCGAGGTTTTTGGCGAACAATACCTGGCTCTTGCTTCTGCCATTCTTACGCTCACCATGCTCTACGTCACAGAGATGATCCCCAAAACCATCGGAGCTCTTTATTGGAAATCTCTTACAAAATTCTGCGTCTATCCCGTGATGGCAATGACCTGGATTACTTATCCCTTCGTGATCGTATTCAATTTCTTAGTCAGGATCCTCTTTGGTGAAAAGAAAGCCGATAAAATTACCGAAGAGGAGATACGCATCTCATTAGAAGCAGGCCGGAAAGCAGGTGTGATCGAAGAGACGGAACAGGACATGATGGAAAATATCTTCCGCCTGGGCGATAGGAGAGTGGGAGTGTTAATGTCGCCACGTCTCGATATCAAATGGTTAGATGTCAATGACCCCATGGAGACAAGCACACAAGAAATCGGAGCTTCTCCCCACCACTTTTTTCCCGTGTGCGAGGGGGATATCAATAAAGTGATTGGAGTTGTCGATGCCCGCGCTCTTCTCGTCAAGCTTCTCGCCCGTGAAAAAGTAGATCTTAGGAAGATGTCGACGCCTCCTCTGTTTGTGCAAGAAAATCAAAAAATCTTTGAGCTTTTGGAGCTTTTTAAACGCTCTTCACTTTCTCTAGCTCTTGTCACGGATGAGTACGGGAGTATCCAGGGGCTGATTACCATGAGCGATATACTCTCTTCGATTGTAAAAGATGTGGGGATGGAAGGAGAGAGAATCACACCCCAAGTCATCAAAGTGAATTCCCGTTCCTATCTCATCGATGGAAAAATGCCTATCGATGAATTTAAAGAGATGTTCCACATAGAACTCTTGCCCGATGAAGAGAGAGCACGTTACCGTACGGTGGGTGGGCTTTGCATGAACCAATTAGGAGTGATCCCTCGTCAAGGCGACATTTTTGCCTTTGGGAATCTCCATATCGAAGTGGTGAAAGTAAGAAGGCGCCGCGTGGAAACGATCCTTCTGACAAAACTCGATTAGTAGTCCGCCAAACTTAATTTTTCCCAAAATTCTAATAGCAAATGGGGATCTTTTCCTAGCAGTTCACGCACAGCTTCATTATTATTTTTTTGGATTAAATCGAGAGCCGTCTCTCCATTACAATCCTTAAGATCCAATCGTGCGCCTCGAAATAGAAGAATTCTAGCGACATGAAGGGCGCCGGAGGTGTTTGCATTCTTTGGGTGTGAGAAATTACGTAGTAGGAGATGGAAAAAAGTCTCTCCCCTCTGATTGATCGTGTTAACATCTGTAGCTTTGATTTGATTAATGAGGACCGAATGGAAACTTCCCCCTTTCAGAGAAATATGAATGGGAGTATCGCCATAAAGGTTAGGCTCTCTTGGGCTTAAACCTCTTTTTAGCAAAAGATCTGAGGCGCGATCATTGTTAAATAAAGCACTCCAGTGAAGAGGAGTATTTTGTTCTTTGTCTCTAATCGATAAGAGATCTACCTGAGAAAATAGCAATGTATATGTGCGCGCTTTAAATCCATGTGCAGTTGTTGTTTGTAGCTCACTCCCCATCATAATGGCGTAATAAAGTGAACTGTTCCCATGAAAATCGAGATCTAGAGGATTTCTTTTCTGATCAAGGAGATGTTGTAATTTTAACTCGTCATTTAAAAAAATAGAGTTATTTAAAGCGTGTCGAGGAGATTGAGCATCGAGTAACCTGCCGAAATCGGGAGGAGCAAAACCGAAATTTTTTTGCAGCGGATTCATACCTAAAGAAATGAGGTGTTTGGCGATCTCGATAGATAACTCAGTTAGAGGAGGTTTTTTTGCGACTTCTGCAAAGAAATGAAGGAGGGTATTCCCGTGGTTATCTATTTTCCGTAGGTAGTCTTTTACTGCAGGACTCTCCGCCTCTTTTGTAATTAAAGATAAAAAGGTTTTAAAAGCTCTTTTTTGAAGCTCTATAAATAAATTTTTTGTTTCAGAGTCGTGGTAAAATTTAAATAGACGATCCATCAAGATACTGCCCGTTTCATCGGGCAAGAGGAGAGTGGTTGGGTTTGTCTCAAAACTTAAAGGGTAATAGAAATTCCCTAAATGTAAGGGAGAGCCGTAGATTTCACTTAACTCAGCGCAAGGTGGCAAAATCTCTTTCAGAAACTCCGCCTCTGAAAACTCAAAGTCCACTCCCAGCGAGGATAACGCATGAAAAAAACTATAAAATTGTCTAATTGATTCAGGGCGAAAAGAAGCTTTTAAGAGAGAAGGGAGTGTCTCTCTTTTCTCGTTTTCAAGTTCAATGGAATCTGGGTCAAGGAGAGCCAAGAAGGGATGTAAATGAAAATGACCTCTTCGAACAGCTATATGTAAAGGCGTATCGCCTTCTTTATTTCTTTCTAAAAGATTTAAACCTTTTTTAATCAAAACGCGCATAGCTGTAGCATTCCCAGAGTAGGCAGCGAGATGCAACAGCGAATCTCCCTCTTTAGTTTTACTCTGTATGTCATTTAATTCGAGAAGAAGCTCATAAGTTTCTTCTTGGAGAATTCCATCGATTCCTTCTTCTTTTGCTTGGCATGCCTTGATAGCTGCCATTATTGAGGTATCACCCAATAAGGTAGTGGCATGCGGAGAGGCCCCTTTTTTGCGCAGGACATAAGCTATTCCCTTATCATCGCCCCAATAGATGAGATCGAATAATAAACCTCTATAGTCGATCTTTTCTTTCTTTTTTTCTTCAAGGACTTCCAAAGAAAGAGGTTGAGTAGTTTTGGCGAGGTGGCCTTTCAAATTTTCAGGGGTAAGAGAAACTGAAGAATTCCCTAAATAACACTTCTGATGAGGATTAATACCAAGTGCAACGAAGCGTTGTGCAATGCTACTTGAAAAATGCATTGTATCGGATAGGGAGACATTTTTGACAAAATGATGGAGAGGGGTATAACCATTCCGTCTTCCAACGGTCGAGAGATAGGTGCGCGTGGGGAGATCGAATTCCTCTGGATTTTGAGAAAGGATGCGATAAAATAATTTAAAGAATTTCTTTTGAAATAACTGAAACTGTTCCCAGTCGTCCCCGCTAATCTTTGGTCCAGGATCTGCAAAAATGGCTACTTTATCTTTGGGTACTGGTAATTTGTCGGGCCTTGATTGAGGGTAGGCTTGATGTAATTGAAAAATGAGATCGAAAGGGGCGATATCCTCATCATTGAGTAAGAAAAGAATCGAAGGGTTCTCTTTCCAATTGTATAATTCAAGAAACTTGCTATGAATTTTATAATTAAAACCTCTATTGCACAAAAGAAGATGGAGAAGGGTATTTCCTTTGGCATCTTTCACGTACAATATTTTTTTTACTTCCTCTGAGAATAAGAAGAAACAGTCGCGTTTACTCTCATATACCGAATTGGATGTAGCTTTTAGCCACACGTGAAGAGGAGTGTCGCCCTTTTTATCTTTTCGTGTCAGAAGTTCTGGATGTAGCTTAATGAATAATTCTAGTAACGAATCGTCTTGATTTTTTGCTGCTATATGGAGGAGTGTTTCTCCAAGGTCATTGACCTGATCGAATTGTTCTCCAGCAAGGAGTAGTTTTTCTATTTCGGCTTTTTTACAATAAAAAGGAAGAGTTAAATCATTAACTACGTCTTGTATCTTTTTTATAGTAGGAGAAACTCTCCCACCAATGGGATGAGAGAGGGGATAATTTCGCTGTAAGCTGCTAGTTCCTGAAATCATTATTTATGAGATAGTTTGAATTAGAAGTATAACCAACAAGAAAGTTTATTTCAACAACAACGATTTTATTAGAATAAACTTTAAATTATTAATAACTTCTCCAATTATTTTCTCTTTACCTGTTTCTACTAAAAGAGAAGTAGAAGGTTGATCAATTTTTTCTAGCATTGCTAGGGGCATATTGACATTGAGGCCTAGGCCAATTATTACTCCAGTGAAAGGAGAAAGGGGCGTTGTTTGCGTCAAGATACCTGCAATTTTCCTCTCATTGACCAGGAGATCATTAGGTTGTTTAATTTTCGCCATTACCCCATAACCCGATAACAGTTGTTCTACAGCTTCGGACATCAGGGCAGTGAAAAAAAGAGGGGGGCGGTGTTCTTCGATAAAAAGACAAAAAGAAGCATAGATGTTGAGATAGGCAGGGGAAACCCATTTACGACCATACTGCCCTTTTCCTCCTGTCTGTTCATCTGCTGTGATTAAAGTGATTTTTTTAGGATCAAATGTAGCCATGTGGGCTGAGGCCCAGGTATTAGTCGAATCGATGGTGTTAAAATGGATATGATGGAATTCCATAAGCTCCCATTATATGATATAGCAAGATAATATGTGGCACCCTTCTTATTTGCGCCGGATCGATTTCCGGATGATTCCAGTGATTTTAGCTCTGATGGGGATCAGTCTGTTGGTGATTGCCACCACCGATCCGGTGGCCTTTGGGAAGACAAGTCCTTTTTTGACTCCGAAAGTGCAAAAACAATTAAACCGTTTTCTTATCGGATGGGTCATCTATCTCTTCTTTTCAGGGTTTGATTATAATAAATTGCGCGAGTGGGCGGGGTTTCTATACATCGTCACTATTCTGGCCCTGGTAGGGCTTTTTTTTTCTCCGGCCATTCAAAACGTCCATCGTTGGTATCGCATTCCCCTCCTCCATGTCAGCGTACAACCCGCCGAATATGCCAAATTGGTCGTCGTTATTGCCTTGAGCTGGTTTCTAGAAAGAAATCAAAGAAATGCCCATACCCCTAAAATTGCCTTTTTAGCCTCTCTTATTGTGGGGAGCGCTTTTCTTCTCATTGTAAAACAACCCGACTTGGGTACCGCTCTTGTGTTATGTCCTATTGCTCTAGTGATGTTTTATCTAGGAGGCATCCATCCCCTCTTAGTTAGGGTCATTTTTTTCGTTGGAGGGACATTTATGATCTTTCTCCTTTTGATCTTTTCAGGGCTCTTTTCCCAAGAGGAACTTCGCCCTTTTTTGACAAAATTTTTGAAAGAATACCAATATGAGCGCCTCAACCCAAATAATCATCACCAAAAAGCAGCTCTCACCGCCATTGGCGTTGGCGGACTCACAGGTAGTGGTTGGAGAGAGAGTGAATTTACAGGAAGGGGATGGCTTCCCTATGGGTATACTGATTCGGTATTTCCTGCTTTTGGGGAAGAATTTGGTTTTTTAGGACTCGTGTTGATTCTGGTCCTTTTCTATACACTCATCTATTTTGGATTCCAAGTCACCACAGTGGCCCAGGATCATTTTGGAAGGCTCCTTTCTGCGGGGATTTCGGTATATCTAGCTATGCACATCTTAGTCAATATCGGCATGATGTGCGGTTTTTTGCCCATCACCGGAGTGCCTCTCCTCTTGGTCTCGTATGGTGGTTCTTCGGTACTTGTGACGATGGCTGCTCTGGGTATTCTTCAAAGTATTTTTAGCCGCCGCTTTATGTTTTAGACCTTCTATTGATCTCCCACGATCTGCTTTTCTTGCAAAATCAAAGGGAGGATGTCTACAACTGTAGGCTCCCATTGGAGACCATTGCGATAAATTAGTTGTGAAGCGATAAAGGAGGCGATGATGGCTTTCTTATGGTTCTCAGGCAATTGTTTGAGTAGTCGTTCGGAGAAGCGCTCGCGTAGCAGGCGCGGAGCATAATTTAAAATACATCTGACAAGGGGATCTCGTGGGTTCTGGGGCAGTGTAATTTTTTCAAAATACTGATAGAGCTGGTCGGTGTAAGCATTTATTTTTTCAGATATACGATCAGAGGCGTCGGTAAGATAGGTTTTGGAGGTTTCATAAATCTTCAAAAGGAGTTGCCCTTCTTGAAATGCACAACGCTCTACGGCTTCCAATATTTCGGCGACGAGCTGTTTTTTGTGTTTGAGAAATTCTTCTTCAGTGAGCACGAGACCGCACAAAATTTCATATGAAGAGCAAATCACTCCCCCTTTATTCGCTGAACTATCTTTGATGATGATGACGCCGATCTCTTCGAGCTTTCTTCTCGCCAAAGGAGAAAGATAGAGATTAGCTCCTTCAACAATTGCTTTAGAGGTTGGTTTCCCTTCCGCATCGAGGAAGTCGCGATAGTTTATTTCATTTAACGTGCGTGGACGTCCTCCTGCAGGGATGAATATATCGGCTTTAGCTTGGTGGACGTTGTGTCGATAAAGATGGTTCGTTTCATTTCCTGAAAGCCACTCTTTTTGCAGAACTCCTTTCTCCTTTTTGTAACAAAGCGTTTGCTGGGTATAGGGAGTGGGTTCGCGCTTGATTTCTTTATCGAGAAGAAATCCCCCTTCCGAGAGTTTTTCTGGAGGATAGAAGCGGATGGCTTTTTGTTCCTCAAAGAGCTTAGCACACACAGCTAAATCGAGTCCTTGGGGATCGAAAATGGTTCCCGATATGTCGGTAAGGGCAACGAGCTTTGCTGTTCGAGGATAAAATCGGTACAGGTTGAGAATTTGGTTGCCAGCGACATCGCCATCAGGCCCTCCCGTGATCTTAACAGTGAAAGGATCTTTTGCTGGATCCATGCCTAAAAATCGGAGGACTTCCTTCATATACACATTCACGCCAAGAGAGGTAACTCCATATTCCTTGTGATTGATCCCAATGCCTGGCTTGCCACTAATAAACGCAACGCCCGGTTTGTAGTGCTCTTTTTTGCTCTCTTTGGCAATCCATTCGATCATGGCGTTATTGAGGTTTTCATCTGGGCCAAGATAAATATACTCCGGCTTTTTCCAGTAATCGACGATATCCTTTGCCTTGAGTTTGCCATCCTCTTCGCAATTTACGAGGAGGAGAAGATTCTTAATAAAAGAACGTTGCGTTTGGTAGAGGTATTCGAGTTTTTGCTCCTCGCGGAAGAGATCTATTTTATTTGCGATCTCCTCTTTTGAAACCTTAGCTTCTTTGAGCTCATGCTGGAGAATCTCTGCTTCTGCAGCTAACCGTTCATAAGGCTTGAGAAAGATGATTCCCTTGGCTCCTCCTTCGGGAATATCTTTGTTCTTTTTTTGTTGCGTATAGGCCAGGTTATAACATTCGAGGAAAACCACATTCCTCTCCGCTATCATCCGCTCTTTCTTTTCGGGATAGACCGTGCGTAAACCTCCTCGGGCAAGATCGCGAAAACGGACGTGAAAGGCAATATAGTGCATCCCCTTAATGAAAAAAATCCCGAAGGGTGATTCTGGGAAGAGTCGTTTCCTTTCAAAGGGGGCATAATCGAGGTATTTAGGGTCGAGGCGAAAAGCAAGCGCTGATTTGTTATTTCTATAAAAATTGTTTTTTAAAGTGTGTGTGATGAAATTCATCCCCTGCAAGAGAATATTTCTTCTCCGCATATCATTCTCCTCATTCCCAGTATCGAGATGGGAAACGAGGTCGATAAATTTGTCTTTTAAACTTTCAAATTTGTCTAAATTAGATTTATTGGGATGGAATTTAAATTCAAAAGCATCACATAGCATCATCGTCAATTCGGGATGGCGACACAATCCTTCGATAATGTTATCCAAGGTATACTGATGGATGTCGATATTCACTACAACTTGATGAATGAAATGGGTCATCGCTCGGAGCAAATTCGCTAAATTTCCGCGGAGTAATCCAGTAGAAACAAAAGTCGAGTGGAAGAGATCGGCAGATCCGAAGTATTTTAAGGTGGCCAATTCCTGTAGAAAATCAACGATATCAGCTGCATCCCACGCCGCTTCGTTGTTTGCGCCATGCAAGCCAAAAGAGAGGAGGAAGATGCTCTCCGTGGTGTAGGGGTCGGTGTAGGCAGCATTGACCCTTTTCATGACTAGCCCATGTCGAAAAACGACATCGGCTAAGCGGTAGAGAAAATTGTGCTTAGGGGTATTGCGCCAAGCCAACACGATGTGCATTGAATAAGTCTCTTTTTCTTGCCAGTTTTTTTCATACTGCACTTCGTATTGGCAAAGATCTCGCGTAGTAGCCCTATGGAACATTTCT
>JBIOXR010000062.1:0-29731 GCA_044869735.1 Chlamydiales bacterium | reverse complement strand
TGCATGCCTTAGGGGCGCTAGATAACGATTGATCAATTGATTATCTATACCCTTATCATATGTCTTGAAAGCTCTTGCTAGAGCTTTGAAAGAAATAGCTTGCGCAATTGGAGTAGCCATTCTTTTTTTCTGCGGATGATCGTGAAGGGAGACCAGTTTTATCGCACAAGCATCAAAACGTTCACAGAGCTCCAGGTTAATGCTATTTTGCCGGATATTGGCATGGATACTCGATCTGTCGGGAAGATTGCCGGTTAAAATAAAGCTAACTACGGTAACGATTAAAATAGCTGTTGACGTGAGAGTAAGAGCAGTAATGGCATAGTCTTCATCATTGAGTCCTGCTAAGACAGCGAAATAATTAAAGAGGGCGCCGAAAAGGGATAAAACCGCGATGGCAACTAATCCAACGATCAATCCTTTTTTAGTCACATAATTGGCTCGGTAACTTTTTTTAAAAATGGAGTGTTGTGTTTGAGTAAAAGGACTTTTGTTTTCATCATTTGAGATGGTAGTCAAGTAGATAAGAGTTGCAGTTTCAGAGGCGATATCTGGCAAATAAGAGCGTTTCGCGAGATCAGCTTTATGAAATTCGTAAAATGTCCCGAAGTCTGCTCCTGGCTTTCTTTTATGCAGATGGTAGGTTGTCTTCCGGATTTGTTCCTGTTTAAAAAAACTGCCGATAATGGGGAGGGTAGACATGGAAGTCTGTTTTTGGCAAAAAGAATACCCCGAGCTCTCTTTAACCGCAAATAAACTATTAATTTTAAATCGGTTGTCTTAGAGGTGATTCTCTCCTACAAAAAAAATCTCCAATCTGTCTTAATGAGGCGGAACAAAGGGTGCTTTCCATGAAAAGCGATGCCATACGGATACCATCGAAACTCTCTTTTCGCCATCTGGGGAAGAGAATTTTTGATATTTTTTTTAGCTTTATGGCCTTGATCGTCCTTTCTCCACTTTTTCCCTTCATTGCCTTGGGAATCTATTTCTCATCTCGAGGAAAAGTTATCTATTCGCAACCCCGTTTGGGACAGGGAGAGAAAGTATTTAATTGCTATAAGTTTCGCTCGATGCATGACGGAGCGGATGAGATCCTCAAAAAGATTTTGGAGGCCGATCCCCTATTAAATGATGAATGGAAAAATAGCCAAAAATTAAAAAATGACCCCCGCGTATTTTCGTTTGGAAAATTTTTAAGAAAAACTTCTCTCGATGAAGTGCCTCAATTTTGGAATGTAATCAAAGGTGAACTTAGCGTTGTCGGTCCCCGCCCTTATATGACTATGCAAAGAAGTGAATTGGGGCCCCATGCCTACAAAATTCTCTCGGTTAGGCCGGGCATTACCGGTTTATGGCAGACATCGGGAAGATCCAATAAGAGTTTTTCTGAACGGATAGTTCTCGATTCGGAGTATGTCGCTACTCAATCGTTCCGCCTCGAT
The DNA here is from genome assembly GCA_044869735.1 of Chlamydiales bacterium. Classification (GTDB taxonomy): domain Bacteria; phylum Chlamydiota; class Chlamydiia; order Chlamydiales; family JAAKFR01; genus JBIOXR01. The sequence continues at coordinate 28,286 of JBIOXR010000062.1, read as the reverse complement.
CTGCTCCTCATTATAAAAACCCTGCCTGCTCTCCTCCCTTCTAAAAATGCCTGCTAGGCTCCACTATGCCTTTTTTTGGACGCTATTCCCCCTTTTTTTTAGCAATCTCCCGTTTCTATTCTTTGCACCTTATCTTATCCAAGTGATCTATCGATGTAGCAGCTATACGTCCCTTTGGCACGCCTTGTTTTGCGGCCTTATTATCGATCTGTTATCGGCTTCTTCCCCTTTTGGGCTCTATGCCATTAACTATGTTGCGACCGTCTGGTTGCTCTTTCCACGCAGGCAAAATTTCTTTGAAGACAAACTCTCGACTCTGCCTCTAATGACTAGTTTCTTCTCTTTTTTGTCGACCGCTCTCTTGGCCATTCTCGCTTTTATTTTTGGACATAAAGTGGGCTATAGTTGGAAATGGATAGGCATCGATCTCATCACTCTTTCGATCCTAGATGGAGTCTATGCCTTTCTTTGGTATACCCTCCCCCTACACCTTTTAAAGGTAATAAAGAGAGGGAAGAGGGAGGAAGAGTATGCTTAGTCTGCTTCCGATTCAGATAAGGAGGGATCTCGGGCTATCATGTAAGGCAGCGAATCATTCTGCGGTGCTATCTCGACAGTTTTTTCTCTTTTTTTAGGGAATATCGATTTGCACAGCCATACAGCTCCTACACTCGATAAAGCACCACCGGCAACTAATCCTGTAAGAGCCAGTTTTAAGCAATGACCGGAGACGGCATAAGCTCCTCCCTGGATAGCAGAATTTTGAACGAGATAGGCAAAATAGTAACTAGCTAAAGAGAGAAAAACGACTCCCGTTGTAAATGTGCCTATGATTGCAGCCATTTTAATTAGTCTTCCCAATTTCGATTTTCCTACATAATCAATGTACTCTTTAGAAGTATTGATGAAATGGAGAAGATTGCGAGCGTTCTTTTTCAAGGAACTGACTTCTTCGGAGGTTTCTTTTTCATTGCCTTCCAGTAATCTCTTTTCCAAAGCTTGCTTTACAAAATTAAAGATTTTTTTGATCTGAGTGCTCAATCCATAAGCGCCGAGGCCGAGAACAGCACCTGCGACAGCGAGGATGATAGCATTGCGCATAATGGTATCAGCACTTTGTGCTAAGACTGTATATACATCAATGGATGCAGGTCGCCAAAAAGTAGCAGGAGAAGTGAGGACGCTCATTTGAGATGGGAGCATTTGAGGGAGAATAAAATAGAAGGCTAAGGCTCCACCAGCAATAGCAGCAAGGCTGACAGAAGTGATCACTGCAGGTTTTATAATTTTTTTTGCAGTATTGACGGATGTATTTTGATTTAGATTTTGGACTTTAAACATAATTCACCGTTTATTATAAAAGTATCGAATTAATTATAACTTAATTATTACTTAATAAAAAGCTAATAATAGCCTCTATTGTATTAAAAAATTTAATACTCTTTGATAAAAAGAGGTATTTCTTTAGATTTTACGGGATGGGAAACGCGACGATTATTCAGGGCAAGGCAATTGCCGAAGAGATTCAAAAAGAAATTAAAGAAAAAATTTCACTCTACCCCCGCCCCCCTGGGCTAGGTGTTCTATTGGTCGGCGATCACCCCCCATCTCGTACCTATGTCGAGGCAAAAAAAAGGGCGTGCGCCTCTGTCGGGATCTCTTTTTTTCTCCATGAATGTAAAAACACTATTTCCCAAGCAGAACTCATTGGCAAAATAGAGGCGATGAACTGCCATCCTGAAATCGATGGCATCTTATTACAGCTACCTTTACCGGGACATCTCGACGTAGCCCCTATTATAGACTCCATTCATCCTATGAAAGATGTCGATGGGCTTCACCCCATCAACCTAGGGAAGCTCCTCGCGGGGCGAACAGATGGATTTATTCCTTGTACTCCGTTGGGAATCAAAGTATTACTTCAACGCTCGCACATTGCAACCGCCGGCAAGCACGTCGTCATCCTAGGACGGAGCGCTATTGTCGGCAAGCCTCTGGCTGCTTTGATGATGCAAAAAGGAAGCGATGCTACCGTCACGGTGGCTCATAGCCAAACCAAAGATCTTCAGGAACTCTCCCGTTCCGCCGATATTTTAGTGGCAGCCATCGGCTCTCCTGGCTTTGTCAATAAAGAGATGGTCAAAGAGGGAGCTGTTGTCATCGATGTAGGAATTAATAGAATTAAAGACGACTCAAAATCAAATAGTTATAAAATTGTAGGCGATGTCGACTTCAACGAGGTCTCTCCCATTGCTTCTTTCATTACCCCCGTCCCCCAAGGCGTAGGTCCTATGACCATAGCCATGCTCCTTCAAAATACCCTCCATTCATTAAGAAAATAATAATTATATAATTTATAATTATATTTATTATAATTAAGATTATAAAATTAATTATTTAAATTTTATGTCATCATCTTTTATTTCTACTAATTTCCCGGTTAGAAAATACGAATATAAAATATCTAAAGAAGAGAAAAAAAACCTATCTGACGAAGATATAAAAGCTCTCGAAATGACAATTTCTACTATTTATAAAGAATCTAAATTAACAGATGGAAAATATGTTTTAACTTCAGCGGGTGTAATTGATAAGACCACTCAAGAAAGTGCGGGTGATCCAACAAAAACTGTGAAGACAATAAAAGATCTCACTGGAAAAACAAAAACTCTCAAACTAGAGAATCTTACCGTAGAATTCGTGGTGAGTGTTCCCTCAAAAACTGAAGTAATCCTTCAAGAAACTCTCGATACGGAAAGAAGCTTTTACAAAGGTATAAAAGAATTAGGTAAAGCTTATCGAGAAGATCGTGTTAACTTTATAAATCACTTGAAGAAGAAGGGATTTAGCGATTATGAAATCCATAGAGTTTTCTCGGCATTTGCGAAGGCGGAAGAACAGTCGGCTATTTTTGAAAAGGAACTGTCGACAATTAACCATATGATACAATCGGGGAAAAAAAGTGAGGCTCTTGAGCGTTTTAGTCGTTTCATGAATGCTAATTTTCCAGCCTACGCAAAGGAAATGGGGGAATTTACTAAATTGATCACTTTTGTTGGTGAATTGGACAAATCAAAAGGACGACTAACTGCAGCCCTTGCTTCTTACTTGGGAAAGGATTCTTCCTTTGTGAAGTCACAGCTAGGTATAAATGGAATAGTGATTATGCCCGTCCAACGGCCGCCTCGGTATGGATTACTTCTTAAAGAGATTTCTAAAGAAGAAGATCTACCCTCCTTGAAGAGCGCTCAAACTACTGTTGAGAAAAGCGCAATGGAGGTCAACGAGCAACAACGGAAATACGAAAATCAGCAAGCAGCCCTGACAAAGACATTTGAACCCACTCTCATCGCAAGTAAAGCAAGCTGGTTGCAAGAACTACGCAAAAATAAAGAGTGGAAACGGGGAGATGAAAAAGAGTTTTTCAGCCTATTAAACGACTATGGCAAAGCGCTCGCTCCCCTAACTGAAGCTTACGAGGATTATCGAAATAATAGAACTTCCCTTGCCTATAGAATTCATTTGAGAGAAGTAGCAACAAAACAGCTGCCCATTCTAAATAAATTAAATGTAAGATTTGGAAAAATTAATGGTAAGAAGAAAGCGGACATTCTTAGCGCGGCTCTCCAAGCTTCTGCCCTATCTCCTGAGGAAAAGGTATCTCTTGATATCGGCGCCATGATGAAGGATAGAATCATATTTGCTGATAAACTTTACACGAATAGGGAATTGGGTCTTGATAATGGAGCATTCTTACGCGCTTTCGACACCATGGAAAAAGCAAATGGGGCTATTTTTAGACAAGCTTTAAAAGAGAATGGATTGACAAAAGGCGATATCGCAAAATTGAATGGATTTCATGCTCAAATTCTCGAACAACGGGAACGATTGCTCAAAGCATCTCATGAAGCGCACGGCGATCAGCGCAATGAAAAATACAAAAAAGAATCGGCCCAAATTAAGAAAAATCTAGAAAAAATTGAAAATGACTTTAAAAAATGGGGTGGAATGCAAAAGTTAAAGAAATTTGAAGATGCTTTATTTCAAATGGGAAAAGCTTTGCTTAAAGAGAATGAGACAGAAAAGAATCCCGAATTTAGAAAAAGAAACGTAGAGGCAATAGAAGAGATCGCCCATTTCTCCTTTATTGATGATATGGGTGTAGCGGCTAGGTTATTTAATGTTCTAGGGGCGAAAGCGCCATTATCATCGTTAAGAAGGCGTCCTCGAACCTAAGCCATTACCACTTTGTAAACACCCTCTAATACTCCCCTTTCACAGCTCGTTTTATATGCTTTTTGACTTCGCGCTCTTGCAGCGATTTTCTCTTATCGTAGAGTTTTTTCCCTTTCCCCACGCCGAATTTAAGCTTGATCCTGCCTTTTTTTAAGTAGAACGCTAGAGGGATGAGCGCAACCCCCTTTTCTTTGACCTCTTTTTCAAGGCGGGTGATCTCTTTGCGGTGCATGAGGAGCTTTCTTTTTCTCCGCTCTTCATGGTTATAGATGTTGCCAAAGGTATAGGGAGCAATGGAAGCATTGATGAGCCAGAGCTCTTCTCCTTGAAGAATGATATAGGCCTCTTGAAGAGAAGCTCCATGGGTGCGGAGCGATTTGACTTCGGTCCCTTGGAGGACAATCCCCGCTTCATGGGTTTCTAAGATTTCATAATCGTGAAATGCCCGGCGGTTGGTGGCAAGGTCTGACATCTTATTGCTCTAGTTAACCCCCAGAATTTTAACATAAACTCAATTCTGCTTGACAATCCTTTCTTAGGTTGCATATCTTTTCTTCCATGAAATTCATCATCTCTCGCAGCGAACTAGCTAGCCTCATCAAAAAAATACAAAATGTCGTCCCTCAAAATGCGACGATCCCCATCCTCTCCCATTTTCTCATCGAAGCCGAAAAGGATGAGTTGATATTTACAGCCACCGACCTCACCGTAGGGGCTCGCTGCCATGCCAAGGCCAAAGTCTTGGAAAAGGGGTCTCTTTCGCTTCCCTCGCGCCGCTTTTTCCAACTCGTGCGAGAGTTAGATGAAAACAATGTCGAAATCCAGGCAGAAGCTGGCGTCATGGCCGAGATCAAATCGGGTTCCTCCCTTTTCCGCCTCCATGGAATGGACAAAAGCGAATACCCCACCCTCCCCGACTTAAAAGAGGCGACGCAATTTAATATCAAAAGCGAAACTTTAAAAGAGATGTTTGCCCGTACGGCCTTTGCCGTAGCTAGGGAAGAGAGCCGATATGTACTCACGGGAGTATTGCTCCGCATTGAGAAAGGAAAAGCCGTCTGCGTCGGAACCGATGGCAAGAGATTAGCCAAGACCGAAACAGAGGTTGCTTTGCCCGCCTCTTTTTCTGGAGAATATATCCTTCCCCTCAAAGGGGTTGAGGAGATGATCAAAACCCTTGGAGAAAATGAAGAGGCCACGGTCTATCTTACGCAAGATAAGGTAGGAGTTGCTTCAGGTAGCACCTTGCTCATCACCAAGCTCCTCGCTGGGGAATACCCCGACTTTAACCAAGTGCTCGTGTCACATGGGGAGATCAGCGTCTCCTTGCATCGCGAAGAGCTCATGACTCTGCTGCGGCAGGTGTCGCTTTTTACAACGGAATTATCCCATTCAGTACGATTTACCTTCCAGCCAGGAGAATTGGTGCTAACTGCCAATTCTGCCGATATTGGAGAAGGCAAAGTTTCGATGCCCGTCAACTATGCCGGGGAAAAACTCGAAATAGCCTTTAATCCCCATTTTTTCCTCGATATCTTGCGCCATAGCAAAGAAGAGACCGTGACGCTGCGCCTCTCCGATCCTTATAATCCGGGAATGATCACCGACTCGACGCCGAGCCTTTTTGTCATCATGCCGATGCGGCTCAATAACGATGCCTAGCCCTGTTATTCTTAGGGAATTATTCCTAAGAGATTTCCGAAATTATCCCCAAGCCTTCTTCTCTTTTTCTCCAAAAATCAATTGTATTGTAGGGGAAAACGCACTTGGAAAGACCAACCTCCTAGAAGCCATCTACCTTCTCGTCACCGGGCGCTCTTTTCGAACGCCTCACTTAGGTGAACTCATTCGCTTTGGAGCTTCCTCTTTCCATATAACGGCCCATTTTGAAAAACAGGGAGTAGAGCAAACCCTTAAAATCTCGTACGATGGTCAGGCGAGAAAGGTCGTCCACAATGCTACTCTCCTCCCCCATCTTAGCCACTTACTTGGAATGATGCCCGGGGTGATCCTCTCTCCCGAAGATATCCTTCTCATCAAAGGGGGTCCCAAGCAACGGAGGGAATTTCTCGATGTGCAAAATGCTATTCACTCCCCCCTCTATCTTTTCCATCTCTCGCGTTATACAAGAGCGTTGAAACAACGCAATCATCTTCTTAAAAACAAAGTGGTAAGCACTTTGGGCATTTGGGAGCAGCAGATGGCTCCTGCAGGGGCGTATATCACCTACGCGAGAAATGAAACATTGCGAGAACTCGCTCCCCTTGTTGCTACAAGACAAACGGCTCTAGGAGAAAAAGAGGGGCCGATCCAACTCTTCTACCGCTCTCCTGCAATCTCTGCAAAAAAGAATACTCTTGAAGAGATTGGAGCGTATCTGCAACATCAGCTTGAAAAACAAAGAGAAAAAGACATTTTGCAAAGGCAAACAACTGTGGGTCCGCACCGCGATGATATGGCAGTGTTACTCCACGATCGAGAAGCCTCCTCATTTGGCAGCGAGGGACAAGTCCGATCCTTGGTCCTCTCATTACGCCTTGCAGAGTGGGAGAGATTAAAGGAAAAAACGGAAGAGGAGCCCCTCTTTTGCATCGATGATCTCGGCATCAGCCTCGATGAGAAGAGAATTAGCAGACTGGCGCAGTATCTGCCGCAGCTCGGTCAGGTATTTTTGACTTCTCCTCGCAAAGATCTTCCCTTTGAGGGAACCTATTACATTCGGCTACACCCATGACAGTACCCACGATTACAATCAGGGAAAAAGCTAGGTTAGAGAGATTTGCAAACGCTTATTTCAGCAAACAAATCGTCGTTTCTGTTTCGCTAGCAGGAGGGTCTCTTATTTGCGTCACCGCTCTCTCAGTTATTTTTTGCTCGGGACTCTGCCTTACCCTTCCAGGAGTCAATGTAGTTTCTCACGTCGTCTTGTATGGGATGACTCCCTCTGGCGTTGCTCTTGCCGTCAGTTTGGGCTTTTTTGGCGTGGGTTTTCTCTATCGGAGAAAAATGCAGGGAATCAGAAAGAAGTGGACGGGGGAAATGGAACGCCTATTCACACACCATAAAGCATATAATTTGCCCAAAGTAAGAGGAAGAAGGAAAAAAAAGAACCCAATAGGAGACTTTGTTCTCGACAATTTTTTCCCCGATGAAAAAGCAAAAGGGGTGAAGCGCACGGTTAAATCGCGCCTATTTTGGAACAAAGACTTGAAAAATTCGATCGTAAACGACTTGAAAAAACCGTACGAAGACGACAAAAAGAATAATCAGCTGTCTCAGAAAAAACAGAAACGAGCCAAAAAAGTATGCGAAGCTTTCGACGATCTAAAAGAGGCTATCGCGACCAACAGAAAGAGATAGGGATTTGCGGTTACCAAGATTTGAACTTGGGACCTCGACATTATCAGTGTCGCGCTCTAACCAACTGAGCTATAACCGCGTTTTTTGGAGGATAGGAGATTCGAACTCCTGACCTTCTGATTGCAAATCAGACGCTCTACCAACTAAGCTAATCCCCCATTTTTCCAGAAATTATTTCTCGGATCTGGTATAACTTGAGAAGTGTACGAAAATAACGAAAAGAGGGCGTTTTTGGCAATTCATTTATTTATAGCAGCATTAGGTCTAACCTCTCCTCTAATGGCTGCCGCTCTTTATGATATCGGACCAAACGCACCTCCCTATCCCTATGAAGCGGAAGGAAAGACGAGTCCTCAATATTCAGATGCGCAAGCCGAAGCTATCTACTGGATCACGCTGCTAGACCAGCTCCAATTCGGCCCCTCCTGGGAAGAGGCTGGTCCTCTGTTGAAAGACATCGTTTCGCGCGATCAGTGGGTAGCTGCCATGGATGCTATGCGGCGCCCTCTTGGTGTTCAAACAGCGAGAAAAGTCGATGGGCATCGCGTTTTAGCAGTACTACCTTTTGGAACAAAAGGCTATTTCATGGAAATCACCTATTCCACATCCTTCCGCTACATGATGTCGTCGCGGGAAATCATCACCTTGATGTGGGATGAAAGAGAAAGGTGGAGAGTGATCTCTTATCGCATCGGGTGAGCAAGAAACGCCTCTTTTTTTCATTTGCTGGATTGGTCTTATGCATTCTGGCATTTAAAATTTCGGTTTTTCTTCTCAATGATCGGTTCTCCTCCTCCGCAGTGAAGCACCCCCTCCTTATTACCTCTCCTCTCCCTTTGCCAGGCAAAGAAGAGGTCGAAAAGATCTTAGATCAAACATTCACCTATATGGGGCGAGGCTCTCAAATGTTTGTATTTGAAAGCCAAGATGGGAAATACGTGCTTAAATTAATCAATTTTAGTCGTTTTCGTCCTCATTTGTTCCTTGGGAGCAAGAAGCGAGCGCTCAAGCAAGAAAAAGAAGCCCATCTTTTTCGCAGCCTTGCGATTGCTAACTCCCATTTAAAAGAAGAGTGTGGTCTGGTTTATCTTCATCTCCACCCTTCTTCAGAGATTCGAAAACAAATTACTATAAGAGACAAACTGGAGCGGCACTACACTTTAGATCCTGCCACCACCCCCTTTATTCTTCAAAAAAAAGGGGAGCTCCTCTACCCCTATTTTCAAAAATTAATGCAACAAGGCAAAGAAGAGGAGGCAAAAGAGGCTCTATCGCGTCTTGTAGCCTTGCTTCTGACTCGTTATCGGAAAGGGATTCAAGACGAAGATGCGTTCCTTCCAAAAAATGCAGCTTTCATTCAGGGCACCCCCTCCTTTATCGATTTAGGGCAGTTTGCCCTGCAGAAAAAGGAACCTTCTCATCGTCAGGAAATTGAAAAAATAACGAGAAAAATGGCCCGGTGGTTTACGGAACATTCTCCCTCACTAGCTCGCCATCTCGAATACCTGATTAAAGATTTGATTTAACGCCCCACTTCCTTCTGTTTTCCTTTTATCCCGCCTTGCGTTTTTTTAATAGAGAAGATACACTTCCCCATATTTCATGAAATTTTAGGAGTAACCGTTAATGTCACAAAAACCCGAATATAGCTGGAACTCAAGCAATACCCTAGACGATATTTCCTATAAAGAGTCAGATGCTATTGAGTTTAGAAAATTGATGGGACTCTCTTCTAAAGAAGAGACTTCAGACAAAGCACAGGGTACCATCACCCCAGGAACAATTCTAAATGGGAAAATCGTCGAAATCGGCAAAGATTTCGTCGTTGTAGATGTCGGTTTAAAATCTGAGGGATTAGTTCCTATTTCTGAATTTAGCGACCCTCAAGAGCTCCTGCTCGATAATGAGATCGAGGTTTTCCTCGACGCCACAGAAGATTCGAGTGGACAGATCGTTTTGTCGAGAGAAAAAGCTGCTCGCCAGAGACAATGGGAATACATCACTGAGCACTGCGAAGAGGGTTCGATCGTCAAAGGAAAAATCATCCGCAAAGTCAAAGGTGGCTTAATGGTCGATATCGGGATGGAGGCCTTTCTTCCCGGCTCTCAGATCGACAACAAAAGGATTAAAAATCTCGATGACTATATTGGATTGACATGTGAATTCAAGATTCTAAAAATCAATCTTGAAAGGAAAAATGTCGTCGTTTCGAGAAGGGAACTGCTCGAAGCGGAGAGAATTTCTAAGAAGGCTGAACTCCTAGAAACGATCAAAGAGGGTGATATCCGCAAAGGCGTCGTGAAAAATATCACCGATTTCGGCGTCTTCCTCGACCTCGATGGGATCGATGGTTTACTCCACATTACCGATATGACATGGAAGCGCATCCGCCATCCTTCCGAAATGGTGGGGTTGGGACAAGAGCTCGAAGTGATGGTCCTTTCCATTGATAAGGATAAAGGTAGAGTTGCTCTTGGATTGAAACAAAAAGAGCATAACCCTTGGGATGATATCGAAAGAAAATATCCCATTGGAATGCGCGTCCGAGGAAAAATTGTCAAATTACTCCCCTATGGTGCTTTCATTGAACTCGAACCTGGAATAGAAGGATTAATCCACGTTTCAGAAATGTCTTGGGTAAAAACGGTAAGCGATCCTGCTGAAGTGGTCAATAAAGGCGACGAAGTCGAAGCTATTGTCCTTGCCATTCAAAAGGACGAGGGAAAAATCTCATTGGGAATCAAGCAAACCGAGCACAATCCTTGGGAAGACGTAGAAAATAAATACTCGATTGGTAGCAGCGTGACAGCAGAAATTAAAAGCCTGACCAACTATGGCGCTTTTGTCGAGCTCGAGCCCGGGATTGATGGATTGATCCATATTTCTGATATGAGCTGGATAAAAAAAGTCTCCCACCCTTCGGAAGTCTTTAAAAAAGGAGATAAAGTCGAAGCTATTGTCCTTTCCGTTGATAAAGAGAGTAAAAAAATTACCCTCGGCGTCAAACAATTATCGACCAACCCCTGGGAAACAATTGAGAAATCGATTCCCGTCGGCTCTCTTGTGAAAGGGATAGTGACAAAAATCACAGCCTTTGGAGCTTTCGTCGAGTTGGAAAACGGAATCGAAGCCTTGATCCACGTCACAGAACTCTCTGATCAGCCCTTTGGCAAAGTGGAAGATGTGATCTCTAAGGGAGATGAGGTTACTGCTAAAGTGATCAAGCTCGATCCTGAGCACAAAAGAGTTTCGCTTTCCATCAAAGAGTTTTTGATTGAACGCAACCAAGAAAACCGAGATGACATCCTCGTCGATGAATCTCCTTCCGAAGAAGACGAAGACGAGGAAAGAGACGATGAAGAGAGAGATGACGAAGAGAGAGGCGGCGGCCGCAGGGGCAAAAGGGAGAAAGAGCACACTTCCAAGCCTCAGAGGAATAAAAGAGGTTAATCGACCCGATGAGGAGATGGGATGAATAAAGATCTCGTAGCAATTTTTGAATACATGGAACGCGAAAAGGGGATCAAACGCGATGTTGTGATCCAAGCGATCGAAAGTGCCATTTTAGCAGCAGCGCGCAAACGGGCAAAAGAAGATGCTCATTTTACCATCACGGTTAACCCCAAGACGGGAGACATAGAGATCTACCAAGAGAAGAAAATCGTCGAGGAGGTGCTGGAAAAAGAGAAAGAGATTTCGATCAAAGCCGCTCGCGAGCTCGACCCTGACTGCGAGCTGGGGCAGTTTATCGACGTTCCTTTATCTCCCGAAACCTTTGGGCGCATTGCCGCGCAGGCTGCTCGGCAGATCATTGGACAAAAACTTCGCGGTGCAGAGAGAGATGTTATCTATGAAGAATACCGCCATCGGGTGGGAGATATCGTTTCTGGAGTAGTGAAGCGGTTTGTCAAAGGAGCTAGCCTAATCGTCGATCTAGGCAAAGTGGAAGCCCTCTTGCCTGCAAGAAACTACCCAAAGACCGAAAAATACCAGGTGGGAAATAAGATCGTAGCTCTTTTGGAAAAGGTCGAAGATCTTGAAAATGGCGGAGCCGAGGTCATTTTATCGAGGAGTTCTCCCGAATTTGCCCGTAAACTCTTTATGCAGGAAGTACCTGAAATTGAAGAAGGCGTTGTCGAGATCGTCAAAATTGTACGAGAAGCCGGGTACCGCACCAAATTAGCCGTTCGATCGCGCGATCCTAAAGTTGATCCCGTAGGCACTTGCGTTGGTATGAGGGGAAATAGGGTAAAAAATGTCATCCGGGAACTCAATAACGAGAAAATCGATATTCTCCCCTATAACAGCGACTCAATTGAACTTCTTCAAAATGCTCTTTCACCTATCGAAATTAGAAAAATAGGCCTTATCGAAGAAGACAAAGTGATTGCCATTGTCGTCGAAGAGGCCGATTTTGCTACTGTCATAGGGAAAAGAGGTCAAAATGCCCGTTTGCTTGGGGAATTAATTGGTTATGACCTCGAAGTGCAAAGAATGAGCGAATATAATAAAGCTCTCGAAATTCAGAGACTCGAATTAGCCGAAGGCAATGACCCTATTTTAGATAAGCCATTGGTAATTGAAGGCTTTAGCAAATTGGTGATCGATAGTTTAATTCACACCCCTCCCGGATACGACACCTTACGAAAAGTGTTGCAAGCAAGGGTAGATGAGCTTGCCAGTATTCCAGGAATCAGCATTGATATGGCTTATAAAATTTTAGAAGAAGCAAGTAAGAAAGTATCCCGATAAGATAAGTAAGGTAGCTAGGTTGGCAAAAGACTTTAAAATAAAAATTAAAAACACTCAGTTAGCAAAAGCCGTGGGCTTAGATAAGCTTAAAGCTAAACTAGCTGGAGAAGCTCCTCCAACTAAAAAGAAAAAGAAGGAAGAGGTAGAAGAGAAACACGAAGAGAAAAAAGAGACCCCACCACGAAGAATTCGGGCTAAAACTCAGTCGGCTTTTGCACCAGCTGAAGAGAAAAAAGAACCCATCAAAGAAGAACTTCCTCCTTCGCCCCCTCCCCCTCCTCCTGAAGAAGAACCACAACCTGAGATTGTCATCGAAAAGGAAGAACCCGTTTTCGTTGAACCCAAAGAAGAGACAGCAGCTAAACCAACAGAAGTAGAGAAACTAGGTCCTACCGGGAAACACATCAAAGATCTTTTTCCAGCAAAACCCAAAGAAGAGAAAAAAGAGAAAGCTAAAGAGCCCGAGCCTCCTAAAGAGCAAGTCTCTGTTGTAGAAGAAGCTGAATCGGCGGATAAAAAGGGGAAAGTCAAAGACTTTAAAGACATAAAACCCACGCGCCGTTTGGCTATGCGCTCTCTTGAAACTAGAGGGCGTCCTTTAGGGGAAGGAGAAGAGGAGCGTTGGCGCAAAAAGAGAGTCTCTAAGCAGCCAAAGATAAAAGCTGAGGAGCAAGTTGTACGTCCTCAATCGCTTCATATTCGACTCCCCATTTCAGTGAAAGACCTCGCTGCCGAGATGAAATTGAAATCCTCTGAGTTAATCTCGAAGCTATTCCTTCAAGGGATGGTCGTTACTCTCAATGATCTGCTTGTCGATGAGACCACAGTTGGATTAATTGGCCACGAATTTGGCTGCGAAATCACCATTGATACTTCCGAAGAACAACGAGTGCGCATCACCGATTTGACAGTGGCTGAAGAAATTGCCCAAGCTCCATCAGAACAACTCATCCTCCGCCCTCCCGTTGTCACTTTTATGGGCCACGTCGATCATGGTAAAACAAGCCTCATCGACAAAATCCGCAAAAGCAACGTCGCAGCAGGGGAAGCGGGAGCCATCACCCAGCACATTGCCGCCTTTCGATGCAAAACATCCGTCGGCGATATCACTATTTTTGACACCCCTGGTCACGAAGCATTTTCAGCCATGCGAGCTCGTGGTGCTGAAGTCACCGATATCGTCGTCCTCGTCGTCGCAGGCGACGAAGGAATTAAAGAACAGACACTTGAGGCATTAGAACACGCAAAAGCAGCCCAAGTTACCATTGTCGTTGCGATCAATAAAAGCGACAAAGCTGGCTTCAATGCAGAAAATGTTTACCGTCAACTTGCCGATTTAAACTTTCTCCCCGAAAAATGGGGAGGCCAAACTATTACAGTCAATACCTCTGCTGTCACGGGCGAAGGAATAAATGATCTCCTTGAGATGTTAGCCCTTCAAGCCGAAGTGCTCGAGCTCAAAGCCAACCCCCATACGCGGGCGCGCGGCACGGTGCTCGAATCAGAACTCCATAAAGGACTAGGAGCGCTCACAAGGGTGCTCGTGCAAAATGGGACCTTGCGCGTCGGCGATGCTGTCGTCTTCGACAAACTCTGGGGAAGAGTCAAGACGATGCGCGATGAGTATGGGAAAGATCTTAAAGAGGCACTCCCCTCCACCCCCGTAGAAATCACGGGCCTCTCGGGGCTCCCCTCTGCTGGAGATCCGTTCATCGTCGTAAAAAGTGAAAAAGAGGCAAAAGAGATTGCCGAAGCGCGCTTCATCGGCCAACGGCAGCAACTACTGAAGAAAAAGGGGGCCTCTTTAGAGAGTTTACTCCAGAAGAAAGAGGGGGCTATCGAAAAGAAAACCCTCAATCTGATCTTACGCGGCGACGTGCAAGGATCGGTCGAAGCATTAAAAAATTCGATTTTAAAAATCGAATCGAAAAAAGTGTCGTGCGAAGTGATTTTTAGCGGTGTGGGAGAAATTACTGAATCGGATGTCCAATTAGCCGCAGCTTCTAAAGCCGTCATCATCGGTTTCCATACTCAGATCGAAAGCCATGCCCAAGCCTTAATTAAAGACCTCGACGTCATTGTAAGATTACATGATATCATCTATCACGCTATTGACGATGTCAAAAAACAGATGGCTGCCCTTCTCGATAAAATTGAAGAGGAGCATGAAAGAGGTTCTGCCGAAGTCAAGGCTCTCTTTAAAGCCTCGGGACTAGGAATCATCGCTGGATGCCTTGTGACAGATGGTTTTATTGCAAGAAACCACCGCATCTCTGTTGAAAGAGAAGGGCAAACGATTTGGAAAGGATGGATTTCTTCTCTTAAAAGGGTAAAAGAAGATGTGAAGGAAGTGAAAAAGGGGCTCGAGTGTGGTATTCTACTCGAAGGTTTCCAAGATCTAAAGGTAGGCGATCTCCTCCACACCTACGAAGTCATTTACAAGACCCAAGAGCTATAGAGCATGACCAGAAGAATTGAGAGGTTAAACTCTCTTCTCAAAGAAGTGATTTCTGACGTCGTTCGATTGGAGATGAAAAATCCCTATCTCCCTCCCCTTATCACTATTACTTCCGTCGAACTCACCAACGATTTACGCCATGCCAAAGTCTACGTGAGCGTGATTGGCGACAAAAAAGCAAAAGAAAAAGCCATCGAGATCTTGCAGGGTTCTTCGGGTTTTATTGCCGCTAGCACTGCTAAACAGGTAGTCATGCGCTATTTCCCCGAACTAACCTTTATCATCGACGAAACAGTCGATAAACAGATGCATATCGAATCATTAATCCAGAAAATCCAGGAAGAGAGGAAAGGGCGCGATGTCGAATGAAGAGCTTCTGGAAAAGGAGGGGATTCTTCTTGTCAATAAACCTCAAGGATCGACCTCGTTTAGCTTGATCCGCCGCCTAAGACAGCTCACTGGTATAAAAAAAATTGGCCACGCCGGTACCCTTGACCCATTTGCCACTGGAGTCATGGTTCTTTTGATTGGAAGCAAGTTCACCCGTCTCTCAGATAAGCTTCTCTCTGAAGACAAAGAGTATATAGCCGAAGTGTGCCTAGGGGTCAGCACAGACACCTACGATTGCGACGGAAAGGTCGTTGCCCGCTCCAAGAAGAAGCCGAAAGAAGAGGAAATCGATAAAATGATTGCCCACTTCCAAGGAGAGATCGACCAGACCCCTCCGATGTACTCGGCTAAAAAGGTAAAGGGGAAAAAGCTCTATGAACTCGCTCGGGAGGGAAAAACGATTGATCGGAAGCCCGCTCGAGTGCGTGTTAAAACTGAAAAAATTAATTACCAATACCCCCTCCTCATTCTCCATGTAGCTTGTAGTAAAGGAACCTATATTCGGAGCATAGCCCATGAATTAGGGGTGATGCTTGGCTGTGGGGCCCACCTCTCTAAACTCCAACGCACCCGGAGCGGCCCCTTCAATCTCGCAGACTGTATCGAAGGTTCCCTCCTCGATGCCCCCCATTGCGATATTTCTTCTTTTTTAAAGAAAATTTAACAAATACCATTTATCATAGCTTTATGATTGCTGCTATCGATAATCATAGATTTATCCTTCGGATAACTGGATCTATAGGCGTGGGCACGGCTATTGGAATGGGCGCTTTCGTTTTTGCAGCTTGGATGCTTCCCCATACTGTCATTGGGGTAGTAGCAACCAATTACATCGCCTTTCCCATTCTAGGGAGTGCTTTGGGTGTCGGTTTCATTGGGGTCTGTCTCCTAGGCGTTACTATTCCAAGAAAAAGGAAACACACCAAAAAAAGCCCCTCGGAGGTAAAAGAGGTGCCAAAGAGCACCTTTGCTCGTAGTGAGGAGACGACTCTATACAAGAACACCATTAACAAAAACAATAGAGATGCTACTGGCTACGAAGCCTTCCACGAAGCCCAGACCGTTTCCTATTTCGATGAAAATCTCTTTCTAATAGTTAATGCGGCTACCTCTCTCCGAGTTTTTGAACCGGACGGCAATTTAAAATTTTGCAGGCCATCAGCCCCCGACAAGAAAAAGAGATTGGTAATGCTACTTGCCAGTACAGATGAGGCTTATGCTCAGCTGAACCGGGACTTCCACAGTATTGTTCAAAGAGTAGAGGTAGATATGGGAATTATTAAAAATGGTGGTATGATAATGTTGGTCCCCACCCAGATTAGACAGAAGATGAGGCATGGCAATGTGAAGCCGATCTCAAAAATTATTCAAACGGGGAACCTCCCTCTTGGCAGTTCTTCTGAACTAAATAGTAATAATGAGGAGTTCTCCTATATCCTCTGCCAGAAATATAGAGCCGGATACATCGCTTATCGCCATCCTGAGGAAATTATTACCCCCTCAAATTAAATTTAATACTATCTTAATAATTATAGTTTATAATAATTATATAAATAATAAGGAGTATTATTATGGTAAAACCTGTACTTAATTTTATAGATAATCATAAAGTAGCCCTTCGCGTGGGTGGGTCTCTCCTCGTGGGAACAGCCGCCGGCATGGGAGCCTTCGTTTTTGCAGCTTGGATGCTTCCCCATACGGTCATTGGGATAGTGGCGACCAATTACATTGCCCTTCCTATCCTCGGTGGAGCTTTGGGTGCCGATTTCATCGGGCTATGCCTCATCGGAGCCACAGTTCCAAGAAAATGGAGAATAAAAAAAGAAACTGCTCCTCAACCTGCAGTCTCGGATCAAGAGAGCGACAAAGAAGATAAAGTGACTCGCGACGCTAAGGAAATCCCTTCTAATAAAAGGAAAGAGTTTACTAGACAAGTCAGATCTTTTCGCACAATGGCTTCGGAAAATAATGAAATTAAAGTGTTAGATTACTATGAAGTAGAAGTCAAATCTTCTTCTAGCTCCACAGATGATGAAGTAGACGAACCTCGTAAAGACCCATCAGCTAATGAAGTGGAGTTCGAAAACGAAGAAAGTGACAACATGTGCGAAGTCGATTTAAAATCGGAATCGGATTAATGTCTTAAAGTCTTTCATCCCCGGGCCGCAAAATAGCGGTCGCGGGGAATTAGTGATGTAAGAAGAGAATTACATCTCCATCTTTCACAATATATTCTTTCCCTTCTAGGCGCAATTTACCGGCTTCTTTGGCATGGTTGCGCCCTTTGTAGGTGATAAAATCGTCATAAGAGATCACTTCGGCCCGAACAAACCCCTTTTGAATATCGGTGTGAATTTTACCTGCAGCCTCTACGGCTGTCGATCCTTGCTTGATCGTCCAGGCGCGGGTCTCTTTTTCGCCCGTCGTCAGATAGGTGATGAGTCCAAGCATTTGAAAAGAGGTGCGGATCAGGCGGTTGAGACCCGATTCTTCCAGACCTAGACTCTCTAAAAAACTTTTTTGGTCTTCAGGAGAAAGTTCGGCAATTTCGGCTTCAATCTTGGCGCAAAACGGCAATACCAGACTCCCCTCTTTTTCTGCCCACTTTCTCACCTCGGCAATATAGGGGTTTTCCATGTGAGGAAGGTCTTTTTCTGAGATATTCGCCGCATACAGCACCTTCTTTCCCGTGAGAAAAGAATAGGGTTTGAGCAACTCCTTTTCTTCTTCAGTAAGAGGGAGTTTGCGCAAGGGCAGGCTCTGGTTGAAATGGTTTTCAATTTTTTTCAAAAGGGTAACTGTAGGAACTAATTCTCTATTGGCTTTGGCCTGCTTCTCGACTTTGGCGAGAATATGTTGTACGGTTTGAAGGTCGGAGAGAATCAGCTCGAGATTTATCGTTTCGATATCCCCAATGGGGTCAATTTTTCCCCCGACGTGAATTACATTAGGGTCTTCAAAGCAACGGACGACATGGACAATCGCGTCGACTTCTCGGATATGAGAGAGAAATTGATTGCCTAGCCCCTCCCCTTGCGATGCCCCTTTGACCAAACCTGCAATATCGACAAACTCCATCGTTGCGTAGAGGAGCTGCTTGCTTTTAGAAATATCGGATAGGTTTTGCAAGCGAGGATCGATCAGAAGAACGACGCCAACATTGGGATCGATGGTACAAAAAGGGTAATTGGAAGCGGCAGCACCCGCTTTAGTAAGGGCGTTGAATAGGGTCGATTTACCCACATTCGGCAAACCGACGATCCCGCAGGAGAGTTCGCTCATTCATATTCCTCTTTAAAGAGATAGAATAATACGGTATAGTGAATTTTATCTCATCTTCTATCCGACGGGCATGGCCGAAAAAACCGAAAAGGCGACCCCTAAGAAGCTGAAGGATGCCCGTAAAAAGGGCCAGGTCTCCAAATCGCAAGACTTCCCTTCAGCTTTAACCTACATCGTCGCCGTTGCTTTAACCCTCTATCTCATGAGCTACCTCTATCGCATCATCGGAGGGTTCATGTTAAGAATATTTAAATTTAGCACGACCGTCGAAGACCCTTGGGTGATCCTTGGTTTTCTCGATGATATGATCAGCGTGATTCTCAAAGCTTCTCTTCCGGTCCTGATCGCGGTCGTGGCCGTGGGAACTCTCGTAAGCTTTTTGCTCATAGGCCCTCTTTTTGCTGTCGAAGCGTTAAAACCTAACTTGAAACGATTCAATATGGTTGAAAACCTCAAGCAAAAATTCAAAATGAGAACGGTCTTTGAATTAATTAAATCGGTACTTAAAATCTTCGGCGCAGGGCTCTTAATCTATCTTGCCGTGCGAACAACCATCGGCGATCTCATCGCAACAGCGGCACTACCTCCGGCAGCAGGGGCTATTGTTTTTCGGAAGATCTTGTTGAAAGTGCTGCTTTGGACGGGGATCTATTTTGCCTTGATTGCTGTGATCGACTTGATGTATCAGCGGTATAGTTTCGCCAAAGAGATGAAGATGGACAAGTTTGAAGTGAAACAGGAATATAAGGATACTGAAGGAAGCCCCGAGATTAAAAACAAAAGAAGACAACTCGCTCAGGAAATCGCCTATGATGAAGGGACAACCCAAATCCGCCGCGCTAAAGCGGTCATTACTAACCCTATACATATTGCAGTTGCTATTGGCTATGAGCCTGAAAGATATGCTGCTCCTTGGATCATTGCGATGGGTACGGAGATGCGCGCCCAAAATATCATTGCCGCTGCAGAAAAATATAGCATCCCGATCATGCGCAATGTCCCTCTGGCACACCAACTGCTAGATGAAGGCGAGGTCAACAAATTTATCCCCGAAGATACGTATGAGGCAATTGGCGAAATATTGCTCTATGTCATCTCCTTAAAACGAGAAGAAGAACAACTATAACGAAATGAAAAGATACCTCCACAAACTGACTGATAAATTAGGTAGCGAAGCCGCTCTTAATCTGATCAGCCGCTCCAGCGATATTGTTTTAGCTGCGTGGGTCATCGCAGTTATTGTCATTATCATCTTACCGATCCCCCCCCCGATCATCGACCTGTTGATCACCTTTAACCTCACAGCAGCGGTCGTTCTTTTGATGACAGCTCTTTACATTCCAAGTGCCATCCACATCTCGATGTTCCCCTCGATTTTGCTCGTCACAACCCTTTTCCGCTTGGGTGTGAATATTGCCTCCACGAGGCGAATTCTCTTAAATGCCTATGCTGGTGAGATCATCCAGGCGTTCGGGCAATTCGTCGTGGGAGGCAACTACGTCGTTGGTTTTGTCATCTTTGTGATCATCACTATCGTTCAGTTTATCGTCGTCACCAAAGGTGCTGAACGGGTAGCTGAGGTAGCTGCCAGGTTCCGCTTGGACGCGATGCCAGGTAAACAGATGGCTATCGATGCCGATTTGCGTGCGGGGATTCTCGATTCCAATACCGCGCGAGAAAAAAGGGCCATGATCCAAAAAGAGAGTGAGCTTTACGGAGCCATGGACGGAGCTATGAAATTCGTCAAAGGGGACGTCATTGCCGGCATGGTGATTGCCTTTGTCAATATCGTCGGTGGTCTCATTATTGGAATGTTCATGCACGGGATGACCATTGGCCAAGCGGCCCGCGTTTATACCCTTCTCTCGATTGGGGATGGTCTAGTGTCGCAAATCCCCTCTCTGTTGATTGCTCTTACCGCTGGTATCGTAACGACGCGCGTCTCTTCCGAAAGGAAAGATGCCAACCTCGGTAAGGAGATTGCGAGTCAAATTTTGCGCGAACCGAGAGCCCTGCTCATCGCTGCCATAGCTACCTTAGGGTTAGGATTTTTTAAAGGTTTTCCCATTTGGACCTTTGCCATCCTTGCCGTTATTTTGGCCATCGCTGGCTTTGGCCTGATGCGTAAAAAAAGGAAAGAGGCAGCCAAAGCGATCGGAGCACTAGCTGCAGGGGCTGTAGAAACAGACGTCGAGGGTCATACCGTCATGAGAGGAGGAGCGGAGGAGTTTGCTCTGACTCTTCCCGTGATTCTCGAGATTGGAAAACAGTTGAGCCAGACAGTGCAGAAAGAGAGAAAATTTGTCGAAGATATGATTCCTAAAATGAGACAAGCTCTCTACCAAGACTTAGGAGTTCGCTATCCGGGTGTGCACGTCAGAACCGATTCCCCCACCTTAGCTCCCGATGAATACACTATCTTTCTAAATGAAGTGCCGGTAGAAAGAGGGAAAATACCCCAAGGCTATGTGCTAACCAACGAGAGCCAAGAGAATCTTCGACGCTATAACCTCCCTTTTATCAGCTACAAAAGCTCAGTGGGCCTCCCCTCTCTTTGGGTAGAGGAAAAAAACATTGAGATTTTGGAGAGAGCGGGGATCAAATACTGGAAGCCTTTAGATGTCATGGTGCTTCATCTCTCCTATTTCTTTCGCACCACAGGTGCCGATTTTATTGGCATCCAAGAGGTTCGTTCGATGCTCGAGTTCATGGAGCGCTCCTTCCCCGATCTCGTCAAAGAGGTCACCCGCTTGATTCCACTCCAAAAACTGACGGAGATTTTCAAACGCCTCGTACAAGAGCAAGTGTCGATCAAAGATCTGAGGACGATTCTCGAAGCCTTAAGCGAATGGTCTCAAACAGAGAAAGACACGGTCCTCTTGACCGAATATGTCAGAGCCTCTCTGAAGCGCTATATTAGTTACAAATATTCCCAAGGGCAATCCACTCTCTCCGTCTATCTTCTCGATCCCGACATCGAAGAAATGGTCCGTGGAGCTATTAAACAGACGACGGCGGGTTCATATCTTGCCCTCGATCCCGATTCGGTCAATGCTATTTTAAAAGCCATGAGGCTAATGATTACCCCGACTCCTGCAGGTGGGCAACCGCCGGTAATTTTAACAGCGATCGACGTACGCCGTTTTGTGAGAAAATTAATTGAAACAGAATTCCCGACCATTGCGGTCGTCTCTTACCAAGAGATCATACCCGAAATTCGCATTCAACCTCTAGGGAGGATCCAGCTCTCATAGTTACTAAGGAGAACGCATGGGGTTAGACCCAGTACCCGTCAATTTAGCCGCTATCCAAGCCCGCGAAGCCAAAAGTGCTGCTTCTGGACGATTGGCTCAGCAGGTAGCTAGTGAAGACGGGCTCGAAGAGGCTTACAGCGAAGTTTCTAATCCCCAAGCCATCCAAGCTCGTCTTGCTCGCAACACTCGCAATCGTACCCTTGAGAGCAGATTGCGGTCGGAAGAGAGCAAAGAGAGAAAAATCAAAGGAGTAGCAGAGAAAACCGAAGACGACATGGCCAATCGCTATGAGAGACGCCATTTCGAATTAAAAAAAGAGCAGCTCCTCAATCTAAAAAGGGCTTTATATGAAGGCATTTCCCCTGAAGAGGTGCTCGAATTAGTTTTACGCCAATACAAAGATCCTTCCCTTGCCGACCTTGCTTTAGAGTTTTTGGAAAAAACAAGTGAAGGGCCTATTAAAGCAGCGGTGACTGGAGCGCGGCAGATCCACAATGAAAGAAGTGGGCGCTTAATCGCTGCTGGCCACAATATTTCACCCGCCGTCGTAGCCTATTATGAAAGTGGGATTGGCACTCCTACCGATCTTCGCAATCTCTATCGCAATGTTACGGGTACGATTCGAGATCACAATACCTTATTTAATGAATTGTCAAAAACCTATGATTTCGACGAATTAAAAATTGTCGTCACCTTTCTTTTGAAAGGACTAGGCTACGATATGAAATCGAAAGGGCCCTCCATCCAACCCCCTGAGCTGGTCAAATGCATGACGGAAGTGCGCAATCTTCAGTCGATTCTTTGGGTCTATACTTTCTTTAAATCGCGCATGAAACTCATTAAAGCCCTTCATAAAAAAGGAGGACTGACACTTGAGTCTCTCTCTTTTCAAGCTCTTGCAAAAGATTTTATCCGTTTGGTAGAAGAACGTTATCCTTCCGTAGTAAAACTGCTTAAACAATCGGAAAACCTTGGCATTATGATGCCGGAATCTAAAATCATCATCCTCTCCCAGTATCGCGATGCCATCCGCAATCTTGCCCCTCGAATCTATCGATCTCCCAAGCATAAGCAAGAGCTTCTGCACGTGATTTTAGAGACGCTCGAAGAACTTGAAGATTCCATGGAAGAAGAGGGAGAACTTTAATGAATCCATTCGAACATCTCATTGCCGATCTTGGAAAAACGATGAATCTCCCCCTAACTCCCGATGAACATTTGGCGTGCCGCCTCAAATTCTCTGATGAAATTACCGTTCAGATTGATCTAGACCGTTCCGCAGAGAAAATTCTCCTAGGTGCTGAACTGGGGAAATTGACTCCTGGGAAATATAGAGAACAGATCTTTTTACAAGCAATGAAGGTGAATGGGTTGTTAGGAACACCGCGTGGCATACTAGCTTATAGTTCAAAAAAACATGCACTTGCTCTTTTCCAGTACTTACAAATGGATCATCTAACAGGAGAAAAACTCTTTCAATACCTTACTATTTTTCACGACCATGCCTTGGTTTGGTCAGTCGCTATTGAAAGAGCAGAGATCCCTGAAATTCAGCAAGAAACAGCTAAGTCTTCCGGTTTTTACGGTTTACGCCCCTAGTGTATGCAAAAACTCACTGAAATTTCTCCCTCTGCTACACCAGCTGCCCCTCAATGGGAGAAAATCGGCATTCACCACCATCATGGAATCGCTTTTCCCCTCTTCTCCATTCATACGGAAAAGAGCTGCGGTATTGGAGAATATCCCGATCTTCTTCCCCTAATTCGCTGGTGCCATACCCTTGGATTTGACGTGATCCAACTCCTGCCATTAAATGATACGGGCACTGAAAATAGCCCCTACTCCTCCCTTTCTGCTTATGCCCTTAATCCCTTGCATCTTGGGATTTCTTCACTCCCCTATATTGAAGAAATTCCTTCCTTTACCACCAAACTCGAAGAAATGCGAAAGTGGAACCGAACGGAAAGAGTCAACTACAAGGAAATTCATCCCTTGAGAAGGGCTTTTTTAAAAGAATGGTTTAAAGTTGCTTATCCCAAAATTTCTTCGCAACCAGAGTATCTTAAATTTCTCAAGGACAATAGTTATTGGCTTACTTCCTACGCCCTTTTCAAGTCGATCAAAGAGGCTGAAAAATCGAGAATCTGGGAAGAGTGGCCTGAGAAATATAAAAACCCCTCTGAGAGTGGATTTGCCCAGCTTCTCACCCAATTTGAAAACGAACGCCATTTCCATGAACTCCTTCAATACTTTTGTTTTAAACAACTTAAGGAAATAAAATCGTTTGCTGAAAGCAAAGATCTCCTCATTAAAGGAGATATACCCATTCTCATTAATCGAGATAGTGCCGATGTCTGGTCTCGCCGCCATCTTTTTTCTCTCGACATTGTGGCTGGTGCTCCCCCCGATCGCTATGCTCAGGAAGGGCAATACTGGGGATTCCCCATCTATAACTGGGAAGAGATGGAAAATGAAGGGTATGCTTTTTGGAAGCAACGATTGGCCGTAGCTGCGGAAATTTACGATCTTTATCGCCTCGACCACGTCGTAGGGTTTTTTCGCATTTGGGGTATTCCCTTGGGAAAATCGGCTAAAGAGGGGAAGTTTTACCCTTCAGATGAGGGAAGTTGGGCAAACCAAGGGACCAAAATTTTGACCATGATGTTAAACACTTCTCCTTTGTTTCCTATTGCAGAAGACTTAGGTATGGTGCCCCCTTCCGTGCGCATGCTTCTCCTTTCACTTGGCATATGTGGGACAAAGATGATGCGTTGGGAGAGGCGATGGGATGGAGATCGGTCTTTTATTCCCCCTTCCGAATATCCAAAAATCAGCATGACTACCGTCTCAACACACGATTCCGACACTTTAAAACTCTGGTGGGAAAATGCTCCTGAAGAATCAAAGCTCTATTGTCAATCGGTGGGTTGGCAGTGGGCTCCCACCCTTTCTTTGGAGAAGCACCGGGAGATCCTCTTTGCTTCTCATCACAGTCACTCTCTCTTTCACATCAACTTGCTTTCTGAATACCTAGCTCTTTTTCCTGAGCTTGCCTCTCGCCAACCTCAAGACGAACGAATTAATATCCCTGGCAAAGTACTAGACACTAACTGGACTTATCGTACCCGTCCAAGCATTGACGAATTCACCTCTCATACCGCTCTTAAATTCACTCTGCAAGAGCTGATAGATTAATTGGCTTGATTGGGGACATCAAAAGTAGCGGGCTGACTCAAATTAAAAGTAACGTTTCCAGAGAATGCTTCCTTTATTCTATTAACATTAGAGTTAACGAAGAGTTTCCATGTACCACGATTATGGATGGTGTGTGCAACGAACATAGAAATATTAACGAAGAATGCAATACCAAATACAGCGAGCGTTCCCGTAGCTAGTTGATGGGTTGTCAACAAAGTAGTGGCTTGCACCACACTGATGCCATGCAGCGTACCAAGAGTGATTAGAGTACCTCCAAAAAGAAAGCAAGCAACAACTGAGGAAATCCTAAGCCATAAAGGGTTATGAAAGCATAAGTTAAACTTTCTGTCATTCGCCTTAAATAGATTTAATACCGATACCCCTGCTACCACAACACCCGCGGCACCAATAGTAATAGCTAAAGGAAGCCCGCCAGGAAGAACATTTGTCAGCGCAAGAATAGAAACAACAATAGCTGTAATAGCAGCTAGAACATTAACTCCATTAGCTACCCCGAGGGCTTTATTTGCCACCTGATCAAGCCTAGCTCTACAAAGAGAGGGCTCATTATCGGCTGGAACGGTCATACTTTCCTCCTTAACCAAAGAGGAAATATTAATTAAATATTAATTTTTTTTCAATATAAAAAAAATTCAGGCCGCCAAGAGGCGGCCTTTCTATGTTAGGCAGTGTACCCAGTGACAAATTGAGTATCGTGATTGGTATAAACTTTGAAATCGGCATAGTAATGGACGACATATTCCATTCCTTTGACCACTTCGGTTCCCCAACAGCTAGAGCAGCAACGACCACATTCATAGCCATCGGCACCAAAGAAAACGATCATTTGCTCACCGGTGACTGGTGCGGTAGTTTTGACATGCCCAAGGCAAGTGATAATAATGCCATTTAAATAAAACCCCTTATGCAAAAATTGAGGGCGATCTTGAAAGCCCAAAAATGTTTTAAATGCCGCAATAGGCTGCCCCGAACGAAGCGTTTGAGCTGTCAATGGCTTCACATGGGGGGCGATGATATTTCTTATATGTTCATTGTGAGGAGGATAAACACAACTCGTGGGAGTTGGACAAGTCGCTGCACAAAGAGCAGAAACGGCACAGATGGTAAAAAGACTAATTACTATTTTTTTCATAAAAAAACTCCTTAAGTTTTTGAAAAAGAGGAAAATGGATAATATTTTGTCCGTCGATAAAGAGTCAACGAGAGAGTACTCATGAGGCTATTTCTTCTCTTTTCCTATTTTTTGATCCTCCCTTTGCTTCAAGCCGCGCAAGCTCCTCCTTGTACCATTGTAATATTTGGTGCTAGTGGAGATCTCGCTACGCGTAAGCTCTTCCCCGCCTTGCAAGAACTAGAAGAAAAAGGAGTTCTTGCGAAAGATACCTATATTATTGGAACCTCTCGATCCCCTCCCATCCAAAATATAGATCTAAAAAATTACCTCTTCCTTCCTCTTGAATTTGATACGAATGCGGGTTATGAGCAACTGGAACACCTCCTTTCTACTATTGAAAAAGAGCACGATACACAAGGCAACCGCCTCTATTACTTTGCCACTCCCCCTGTTTTTTTCCCCGTGATTGCGAAACAATTAAAAAACCACCACCTCATCTACGAAACAGAGACTCCTCTCCATTGGTCGCGAGTGATTATCGAAAAACCTTTTGGGTCCGATCTCTCTTCTGCCCTCCATCTACAAATGGAATTGGAAAAAAATCTCAAGGAAAGCCAGATGTTTCGCATCGATCATTACTTAGGTAAGCTCGGAGTACAAAAACTGATTGCCTTTAGGCAAAGTGCTCTTTTCGAACCATTATGGAATAACAACACCATCGACCACGTCCAAATAACTCTAAGTGAAGAGATCGGCATAGGAACGCGCGCCTCTTTTTGGGAAATGACAGGAGCTTTGCGCGATCTCCTGCAAAATCACCTGATGCAGCTTCTGACTCTTACCGCTATGGATCTTCCCATGGAAAAAATCAACATTCTCAAAGCCATTCGTCCTTTCCCTAAAGATGAGATCGACGCATGGGTCGTGCGTGGGCAGTATGGCCCTGGTCTGATTCAAGGAAAAAATGTGTGCGGGTATAGAGAAGAGCTAGGCGTTTCTCCGCTTTCATTTGTAGAAACCTATGTGGGGGCAAAGATCATGATCGATACTCCTCGGTGGAGCGGAGTCCCTTTTTATTTGCGCGCTGGCAAACGACTCTCCCAAAGGAGAGCTGAAATCGCCATTTTTTTCAAAAACAAACAAACTCTTCTCATCCGCATCCAACCCTCTCCTGCTATTTTTCTCGACGGAAAAGAGATCACCGTTCCCCTCCCCTCGGAATGGTTGTCCGAAGAATACGAACAACTTCTTTTCGATTGTCTTAAAGGAAATAAACAGCTATTTGTCGAAGTGGAAGAGCCTTTACTTGCTTGGGAATTATTAACTCCCGTACTTACTCATTGGAGCCAACATCCTCCCCTCTCCTTCCCGAACTATATAGCAGGCTCTGAAGGACCTCCAGAAGCCGATTGGTTGCTGGAGAGAGAGGGTCACAAATGGAGAAGTTTAAAATAGTATGTGGAAATATCTCGTCTTTCTAATTTTGATTTTTTCTCCTTTGCATGCTCAAATCAAAGTATTGGCCTTTGCTGGCAGTACACGCGAAGATTCGATGAACAAAAAACTCGCCAAAGAAGCCCTTCTATTCGCAAAAGAAGCAGGAGCAGAGACGACATTTATCGACCTGAAAGATCTTCCCCTACCCTTCTACGATGCCGATCTGGAAGCGCAATACGGCATGCCAGAAAATGCCAGAAAGCTCCGTTCTCTCATGATCGAAAGCCAAGTCATTATTCTCGCTTCTCCTGAATACAATGCTTCCATCACTGCCCTTCTAAAAAACACCCTCGACTGGGCGTCGCGCAGCGAAAATAGAGGACCTTCGCGAGAAGCTTTCCAAGGAAAAAAATTCATCCTTTTGAGTGCTTCTCCAGGCAAAGGGGGAGGAGCACGAGGACTTCTTCATCTACGCATCATTCTAGATACAATTCAAGCCACAACTCTAACGCCTAGTTTTTCTCTTCCTCAAGCAACGCTTGCCTTTGAAGAAGACGGCAAACTTAAAAATCCCCAATTACGCGCCACTCTTCGCCAACTTATTCAAACCTCCATCCAAAGTTAAGCATTGCAGCTTAATTTCATGTGATTTAGATTTTAAAGAAAAAATGAATTCCAAACAGGAGTGACGATGAAAAAGCTTTTTCTTTTGCTTTCTCTAGCTACTGCCAGCACTGTTTTTACAGAACCATTCTCTCTTTATAACCTTTACATCCATGGATTT
>JBIOXR010000061.1:0-3274 GCA_044869735.1 Chlamydiales bacterium | reverse complement strand
AGATGAGGTTTTTTTGCGGAATGTGGAAAGTAGTTGATAGAAGGCGGATCACTGCTCTATTCGCCTCTCCTTTTTCCGGAGGAGCTTTAACTCTGACTTTGAGGATTTCGTTATCCCAACCCACTACTTTATCCTCACGTGCTTTAGGTGTCACTTTTACGGTAAGTATAACTCCAGATTCTTTGCTCATGGCACCGGTAGGGAGAGCTTTTTTAAAGTTTTAAATGCAGTGATTACGCCTAAAAGCATCACTACTATCCCAGCTATTTCTAATGGAAAGGGGAGTCGTTTTTCAACTAGATAGACAAAAAAGAGGCCAAAGATCATTTCAAACACCATGAGCTGACCTGCAAGCGACACGGGCAGTCGGCGGTTGGCACAGTTCCAGAAAAAAAATGAAACCCAAGTGCTCACTGTACCTAAAATAAGAGTGCCCAAAAGAAAGAATCCTAGAGATTGCGTCAGCTGGCAGTATTTAGCGAGATCGGGACAAACGAAGGAGTAGGCCCCTCCGGTGAGAAGGACGAGGAAAAAACTTGCCACTCCCATCATGGTGACCCAATCATTGGAAGGCATCTGGGGGTGTTTACCCAAAAAATGGAAGTTGGCGATGGTGTACCAAGTCCAAGACCCTAAACTCAATATCCCGCACAAAAGGCCGAAAAAATAAGGACCTAAAGCAATGCCACCGAGTGTAAAAGCACTAAAATTGGCAAGGATGATCCCTGTCGCAATGAGAAGCAAAGAGAAGAGAAAGCTTCGAAAAGAGTACTCTTTGCGATACCAATTGCCCGAAAGGGCGATAGTGATGGGACTCATGCCAAAAATTAAAGCAGCGGCAGCAGGAGTAGAGTAGTGGATGCAAGCGACGAGGAGACTATAGCTTATTATGGTCGAAAGCAAAGCAAACAAAAGAGCCTTCATCCAAAAGGGGAAAAAGTCTCTCTTCAGTAGGTGTCGCTTGCGGAGCAAAAGGAGGGCAAAAGAGGTGGCTCCAAAAAAGAAATAGCGTCCGAGAGAAACTTCAAGGGGATTAAATCCAGCGAGCATTTTGGGGATGGGAAAAATCAGCCCCCAGCAGAGGCAGGCTGCAATGACGAATAGAATGCCGATAATCATGGGGAGGAATAAAAAGCAAATTCAAGATACTCCTTTCACTGAATAAGTTAAAGCAAAAAAGATTGAGGGTTATTCTACTAGTTTGCTAGCGTATCCGGTGCAAAAAAATTGGGTATCAAACTCATGAGCACTCCGATAAGAAATAAAGGGGGAGCCCCCACCACAGCAATAGATCGCTGCACCACATGCAAGACTACGAAGAAACTCGCAGAATTATTCCGTTGTTCAAAATGCCAAGAAACTCTCTATTGTTCACGCGAATGTCAGAAAAAGAATTGGCAAGAACATAAAATTATTTGCCAGGAGTTGCACCAGTTGGGAAAAAATCTTGATAATATAAGAGAAGGAGAGAAGACGGAGCAACTGAGAGAAAAGGTGAGAGAAGATTTAGCATCCGCTCTTATGGCTGATCAAGAAGTGTCGTCACTAGAAGGAGAAGAAGAACAGATTAAGCTGGAAAGATTAAACGCAGCACGCAAGTATATGAAATTAGTGCGAACATATGTTGAATTTAAGCAACAACTCGAAAAAGAAAATAATAATAGTTAATGTTCTTGGGGTACTTTGGGCCTACCTACGAAGAGAGAGAGGATAGCACCTCCGATGACGAGAAGTGTCCCTAGGAGGGAGAACCACGACGGCGTCTCCTTCCAAAGCCACCAGCCAAAAAGGCCAGAGAAAACGATGGAGACATAAAGGAAAGGGACGACTCTCGGCGCCGAAGCATAATGAGTAGAAAGGGCGATAAAGTACTGCATGAGCGGAAGGGAGATCGCCATACCTACAATGGGCCACCATTGATGTTTTAAAGGCCATGCCCATGCGTAGAAAAGAGAGATGATGAGGGCAAAACCAAAAATACAGAAGACAAAGTAGTAAAAAGTGATCGTTTCAGCTTTATCGCTGACGATCATTCTACGCATAGTCACAAGTGTTATGGCACCTCCAACGCCCGACAAAAGAGCCAACAAAGCCCCCGGTTTTACAAAACCAGCCTCTTCCGGGCGCAAGATCAAAAAAATGCCGACAAATCCAATGAAAAGAGCAATCCAAAGGGTCCAGTGCAGATGCTTTTTAAACCAGACCCAAATCACGAGGGGAACGAAAAGAGGAGTGGTATTGTTCAAGACAATGGCATCGATAAGAGGAATCGTCTTTAGAGAAAGATAGAGGAAGTAGAAGGCAAAAAGTCCCGAGATATCACGCGTGAGATGCAGATAAGGGTGGTTGGTTTTAAGGAGAGAGAGCCCTTTGCGGAAAACAAAAGGAGAAATAAACAAGGTTCCGAGGACAAACTGATAAAAGGCAGTCACGGGAGCGCTTAGTTGCTCTGTGGATATTTTCGCAAATGTACCATTGAGAGCTAGAAAAAAGCTTCCAATGAGCATGCAAGTAATCCCCAGAGCATAGGCCTTGGGAGTCGGGTGTTGAAGGTCGTGAGCTTGAATAGGGGTACCTTTTTTTCTTCTCCATACCCCTTTTCGATTTTTTAGGGCAACAGGCGCGATTCATCTAAGGAAACTGCCGTCGTGCGGCAAAAACGGTAACGGTGCCTGGCAATAAAGCGATAGAGGGGGTTGATGAGAAATGAGGGTAGGAAATAAGTCCAACCAATCAGGCGGTACCACCCTCCGATCAACCAGAAAATGCGCAAAGCAGCTTTGGCTTCAAAAAAAAGTTTACGAATTCCCTGTTCTTCTTCCAATAGAATGAGGCTATCTTTGTCTTTGGGAAGAGTACGAGCTGTTTCTCCCTCTAAAGATGCAAAATAGAAAATCTTTTTTTTATCAACTTCCATGAGCCAATGAACAATCCAATTACAGAAAGGACAAGGCCCATCAAAAAATACAACTCTATGCATGTTAATTGACTCTTAATTTTAATAATATTATAATTGTTTTTAAATACAAGAAGAAGTAAAAATTATGGTACGACCTATCGATCTTTTAGCCGATGGCATAGACGCTATGGCCGCTACAAGGAAGGGCACAGCCCTAGCGATTTGTGGTATTGTTACTCTTTTTGCCGTACCTATCATATTATCTTCAGCAGGGATTGGAGTAGGTAGTTGGCTCTGGGCATCAGGTACTTCTGAGCTTGCCGGTCGTTGTGTGTTGTTAGGAGGAATTGGCGGCCTTACGGTTTCTGTCTTAGT
>JBIOXR010000060.1:0-8141 GCA_044869735.1 Chlamydiales bacterium | reverse complement strand
GTACCGATGACAATGCCCAACGTCATGACAAGTGAAAAGTTGAAGATGCTAGGCCCTCCCAAGAAGAGAAGAGCAAGCACAGCGACGAGCGTAGTCATAGAAGTCATCACCGTTCTACTTAGAGTCGCATTCAGCGCATGGTTAATAATATCGTAAAAAGAGAGTTTGCGAAGTAGGCGAACATCTTCTCGGATCCTATCGAACACGATGATCGTATCATTGAGTGAATAGCCGATGATTGTCATAAATGCTGCAATCACTTGCAGATCAATTTGAATCCCTTCCCAAAAGAGATGCATTAGAGCAATGATACCGAGGGTGATGAGAAGATCGTGAGCAAGGCCTAAGATAGCACTGATGGCGTATTTGAATTCAAAACGGAAGGTGATGTAGATCAAAAGGAAGAAAAGCGCTAATCCCAAGCCAATGAGCGCTTGATTGCGCATCGAGTCGGACATCTGACCGCTCATTTCGTTCCAATTCTGATTCAAGGTCATGAGTGAAGTAGGAGTGAGCTTAAGTCCTTCGTTTTCGAGCTGAGTAACAATCCAAACAATGCGAGGATTCTCTTGATAAGAGAAGAGAGGTGAAGAGGGTAGCGTCGCCTTATCGATATCGTGGAATGGTTTGCCTGTTCGTTCCATCCCACGACTCAATTGGACGCGTAATTGAGTAGGCGAGTTGAGTTCTCTGATCTGGAAGTCGTTGGCAGCAGCACCCCCTTTTTCAAGAGCTCCGGCAACTGCCAATCGATAGTCTTCGACTCCAGGTTTCCCTTCTAACTCTATTTGTATGGCGTAGCCCCCTGTAAAATCCATGCCGAAAATGGTTTCTCGTTGCATGAAGAGAAAGAAGCCTCCTGCAAGGAGAACGGCGATGGAACCAATGATGGCGGCTTTTCTATGTTTCAGAAAGTCGAAACTGGTCTTCTGAAAAAATCGCATCATATTGAGAGCTTTATGCTTTGGATTCTGTACCCATCCTGCAAAGAAATAGCGAGTGACAAAGAGAGAGGTAAAGAACGAGGAGACAATCCCGATGATCAAAGTGAGGGCGAATCCTTTAATGGGTCCCGAATCAAAATTTAACAAGATCAACGCTGCAATAATGGTCGTAAGATTGGAATCGAGAATTGCTGAAAACGCTTTGCGGTAACCAGCCTGAATGGCCGACGGTAAGCGGTTCGAAATGGCAAATTCTTCGCGTATTCTCTCAAAAACGAGAACGTTGGCATCGACCGCCATCCCTACGGTGAGGATGATACCTGCAATACCCGGAAGTGTGAGTGCTGCGCCGAGGTTTTGCAAGACGGCCCACAAAACGAGAAGGTTGAACATTACGGCGAACGAAGCCACTACACCGCCAAAGCGATAGTAAATGCACATGACGGCGATAACGGCAAGGAGGCCCATACCTGCTGCGAAAATACCCTGAAAACGTTGCTCTTTTCCGAGATCGGGGCTGATGTTTTGTTCCGACAGTATATGAGGAGTGAAACTGAGAGAACCTGCTTTCAGATCGGCGGCAAGCTGATTGATCTCCCTTTGAGAAAAATGTCCTGTGATGCGTGCTCTATCGCGGAGAGGCGAATGGAGCGTGGGAGCACTGATGATCGAGCCGTTCAGAACGACAGCCATCCTCCATCCTCGTCCTCCGGTATAAGCTTCTTGCGGTGTTCCGACAATTTTCTCTTCGGAAAACTGCGAGGTCCATGTAAAAAAATCATTGCGAGGATTGATCTTTTCCCCTTCACGAGTTACCTGTGATCCTTTTACCGCAAAGTAGAGCGTATTTCCTTCAGAGGGGTCATATCCAGTCTGGATCTCGGTCAGATTCGCTCCCTCGAGGACATAGTTTCTAAAAACAATCACTAGTGGGTGGGTTTGCCCTTGCCATTCTTGGTAATCTTTTCCGCGGAAAGGGGCAATCGCTGAAAGGGTATCATCGAAACTGCTCGAGCGAGAAGAAGCTTTGGGACCGGCTAAACGCAGGCCATTTTCAAAAAGGAGTTTAGCATGACTGCTCAATGGGTAAAATTCTCCTTCATGGTCGGGGTCGCCACCCAGATGGAAGAACGCAATCTCGTTCAAACTATCAGCATCGGTTCGGTTTGTAATCACCGCTTCATTCCACACTTCTTCGAGGAAGGCGTTAACGGCATCGGCAAGGGTGGGGTTAGTCGGAGTGAACTTTTCGTTCACCACATGAAAATACATCGCAGAGGCTTCAATGAGATCAGAAGCCGAAAGGCCCTGTGATCCCGGGAAGTCGAGTACGATACTCGAACCTTCTCGTCGAATCCCCACTTCGGAGACCCCTAATTTATTGACGCGGGCATAGAGCTCATTAGAAGCTTGTTTGAGGTCGTCTTCATTTGTAATCGGTTTCCCATTTTGATCTTTGAGTCCGATCCGCACCGTTTTACCTCCGGAAAGATCGAGACCCCATTTGAGGATTTTCCGATTGTCACCTCTGAAATATTTGACGAGGCTGAGCTTTAAATTGTTTAGGAGAATATTTTGGGTCGGTTTGGGGACATTTAACCTTTCGCTAGTATTGAGGTTGACGCGAGAAGACTGGTAGAGATCTTTCCATTTTACGAGATCTTCATGGATCCGAGTATCGATTTTATTTTGAATCAGCAAGCGACTTTCGACATCGCTAAGTTCGAGCACCGCTTTTCTCTTATCGCCTTTAACTAAAAAATCTTCCCGGGTAGCTGCGATGAGATAAGAGTGGTAATCGCTGAGTTCAAATATATAGTCATTTTGGTACTCGCTAGGCAGATTAGCGAGAGCACCGCGATATCCTATATAATTGTTCTGTCGTAACAGGGTATATAAAGAATGGAAGTCGGATTCGAATTGTTTCCTCGCTTCGTTATTTTCGGTCCCCTCAAATCTTTTATTAATAGTTTCCATTCCCTTTGCGATGACATAGATAGAGTTAGGGCGAAAACCTTCGCGAGGAACGTTGTCCGTGATAGGGGCGTAAAGGACGAGGGCAAATTTTTGCTCTGCGGGTGAAAGAGTCTCATAGGTGGCGGCATCTACGATTGGATAATCTTCGCGATTAAATTCAGAGCCTTGGGGTTGCCAATATTTATTGAGGTATTTTTTAAGATTGGAGAGCTCTTGTTTTGCTATCGGGACGAAATCGAGGACCAAAACCCCCGTACTTTTATCGAGCTGAGAGAGCTTTACCGTAAATGTGGCAGCAGAAGGGGTGATGGTTTCATCAGTCTTACGAGCCACCCGAGCAATTTCGTTGAAGAGAAGGGCATTTAACTTCTCGAGCCTAATCGCACCTGCTTCGCTCTTTAATGCATTTTCGCGCAGCGCGGCTACATCGGAATGTAATTGGATCTCAATAGTTTCTTTTTCCCAGTCTATAGTAAGAGTTTGAACAAATGGATTTTTCTCTCCGATAGAAATGGTCTCGACTTTTTGTCTCTGGTCTTTAGAAAAAGTGGAGAGGACTTGGTTAAATGTAATAGGATCGGCGCCGCTGGTAAAGGTCGTGATATTTCTTCTAATAATGACGACGGCATTACTTAAAGTGGCGCGCTGGCTTTTATATACTTCTAGGCGTTGTTGCTTTTCATCAGAGAGGAATTTCCCATTTTTTTGTTCCTCTTCCAAAGAAGCTATCTTTCTTCCCCACTCTTCCGCCATTTGTTCTAAGCGTGAGACAAAGGTCGTCATGAGGTCGACTTTTGAGAGGTTATGGGGTGGCATCTGCGTGAAGCTTGCATAATACCTTTTTGTAAGCGGATCATTTTCGCCGAAGGCAGTATCGTACTCGACAATGCTGTACGCTAAGCGAAGGAGGCTTTCTTCTTGACCAGGAGTCGGGCTAGAGAGAGAGAGTAAAGTTTTAGCTGCAGGTGAGGCTCCCCCTAAACCTACAGCGATTTCGGCAGCCCTAGCATCGATCAGGGAGCGATATTCCGAAGTAATCTCTCCGTCAGGTCCTCTTTTGGGGATAAAGGTAAATACTTGCGATAAGTTTTCCTCGTCGAAGTGATACCCGATCTTCCGCTGTATTTCTGCAGTTTTTAAATTTTGGTCTATGTCAGAGGGAATAGGAGAAAGTTGAGCGGGGACAAAAGGAATGATAGCACCAGCTTTTTCGAGAATATTTGAAAATTTGGCCGCTTCTTTTTCTGTTTTAAAAGTGATCTGAGCAATATTGGGATCGGTGCTGTCGATATGGAGATCGACCGGCTTGAGGCCTAGATTTTTGCTTTGTGCGGTGAGCCAATTAAGAGTAAAATCTTCAAGGCTGTTGACTCTGGTCGCAATTTTTTTGGAAATCTGGCTCGCCTCTTTTTCTCCGATTGGTTTGCGTAGAGGCTTACTATAATAAAAAAGAGTCGGTAGGATATTGTAGATGGTTAAAATGAGAACACTTAGAATAAGAAAAAATTGCCATCTTTTCCGTCTTTCCATAGGATTTGCCCTAGACTTAAATTTTTTATAATGTGCGTTCAAGGATAGCAAGAGGGAAGCATTAAGTCAACGCATGGGTAATGTGTAAGTAGCGATGAAGAAAAATCTAACTCTCTAAGGATATGGGGATGATACAGGAAAGTGAAAAAAAAAGTTGTTTTTCTCCTCAAGAAATCGAAGATGTTCAAAAAATGGAAATTCCTCAACATATCGCTATTATTATGGATGGAAACCGGAGATGGGCGAAAAAACATGCATTGCTCCCAACGAAAGGACATTGGGAAGGCGCTAAAAATTTATTGCGTATTGTAGAGGCCGCATCCGAATTGAAAATCTCTCTACTGACAGTCTTTGCTTTTTCTACTGAAAACTGGGTAAGATCCAAATTTGAAGTCGAAACTCTCATGCAGATCTTCCAATCGATGTTAAAAAACCATAAGCAACGGATGATAAACGAGGGAATCCGCCTCTCTTTCATTGGAGATCTTTCAGGTCTTTCGTTATCGTTACGAGGAGTGCTCGAAGAGGTACGGGAAGCTACACAAGGGGGAAAAACTATCGATCTTGTGCTGGCTCTCAATTATGGTGGGCGCGACGAACTACGTCGAGCGATGCAGGCGATAGCCATCGATTTTAAGGAGGAGAAAATTAAATTGCCTTTTACTGAAAAACTCATTGCTACTTATCTCGATACGGCCTCTTTTGGCGAACCCGACTTGCTGATTAGGACAAGTGGTGAAAGTCGCCTCTCTAATTTCTTACTATGGCAGCTTGCCTATACAGAAATGGTGCTTACAGATATCTTATGGCCCGATTTTTCACCACATGAACTCTTAGGAGCAATACGGGTATATCAAAAAAGACAAAGAAGAAAAGGGGGGTAAGTGAAAAGCGAAAAACGAAGCGAAATGTCGGCACGCGTTCTCGTTGGCTCGATAGCCGCTCTTATCACTGCTTGTTGCGTTGCATTTGCGCACAACGTCTATTTTCGGTTTCCCTTTTTTTTTGTTTTGGCCGCCATCGTCGCAGTCAGCCTTTTTGAATACTACCGGCTTGCGAGGAAGACGGGAATTGCAACTGCTAGTGTTTGGGGAATAGGTTTTGGGCTTCTCTACATTTTATTTATTTTTTTACGGACCCAATCAGTTACTAATTTCCTTCCAGAAATTATTCTAGGCGTAGCCCTCGTAGCTTTTTTTATCCATGCAGCTCTTCGCTTTCATATGCCATTAGCCAGCATAGGCGCTAATTTCTTAGGACTCGTCTATATTGCCGTTCCTTTTGGGCTTTTATTAAAAATTGTCTATTTTTATCTATGGAGGGAAGGGGCAGATCCCCTCTATAAAGGGAGTTTTTGGCTCGCTTTTCTTTTATTAATTACTAAAGGAACCGATATGGGGGCTTTTTTTGTTGGCCGCCAGTTTGGTAAAACGAAACTAGCTCCCACGATTAGCCCCGGCAAAACAGTTGCAGGTCTTTTTGGCGGGGTTGCGACCGCCCTTGTTTTAGGGCTCCTCTCCTTTTTCCTTGCCCCTTATTTTGGGATAGAACTTCCCTGGTGGGTGTTTCTTATTCTTGCTCTGTTGCTCGCCTTGGCAGGACAATTAGGAGACCTTGCAGAATCGCTCTTAAAACGGGACGCCAAAGTCAAAGATAGCAATGCGATGGCAGGGATGGGAGGAATATTAGATATGGTTGACTCCCTTTTATTTACAACCCCTATCCTATACATTTTTCTGAGAATGAGTTATAGTTGATTCAGGTCAAAATGCTCCTTTTCAATCTGAATCAACTATATACTGTCTCCTGAGTTAGGTATGATTATTACTATTGATGGCCGTGCGGGGACGGGAAAGACAACGGTGGCCCGCTTGTTGGCAAAAAAGCTTGGCTTTCTTTACGTCGATACGGGAGCTATGTATAGGATTGTTGCTTATCTCCTTCTCAAAAAAAAGATAGCTCTTACTGACAGCAAAAAATTAGAAAATTTTTTAAAAGACTTTGCCTTTGAAATCGTCGACAAGCAGGGAACGCCCCACTATTTCACAGAAGGAGAGGAGGTAACCACTGCGATTCGCTCTCAAGAAGTGACCTCTTTTGTTTCCGAAGTCGCTGCTCTACCCGCTGTCCGACAGGCCTTGGCTATCATCCAACGACAGATGGGCGAAAAGGGGGATGTTATTTTTGAGGGAAGAGATATGGGAACAGTGATCTTTCCCCACGCTGATTTGAAGATATTTCTTAGTGCCTCTGAGGAGATCGCCGCCAAAAGGCGTTTCTTGGAAATTAAGGAGAAAGAGACGGAAGAAGAGATACTGAAAAAAATGAAAAAACGCGATGCACTCGATAGCATGAGAGACATAGCTCCATTGAAGAAAGCAGAAGATGCCTATGAAATTGATACCACCCATATGAGCATTGAAGAAGTCGTAGAAAAAATCATCTCGTTGATCCCATGAGAAATTCAGTAAGGAAAACCTGCATTTTTTTAGTAGCAGTCTATTTGAAACTTTTTTACCACCATAAAGTATATGGGAAAGAGCACATTTCAAAAGCTGGAGGAATTCTCGCCTCGAACCATTCTTCTTTTTTGGATCCGCCAATTTTAGGAGTTTCTTGCCCCGATGAGGTCCATTTCCTCGCAAGAGCCTCTCTCTTTCGAGGTCCTATTTTTGGTTGGCTGATACGAACACTAAACACCCATCCTGTTACCCCAGGGAAAGGAAATATCTCAACTTTTAAGAAGGCTTACGAGCTCCTCTCGCAGGGAAAGAAAGTGGTGGTTTTTCCCGAAGGAACCCGTTCTCCTGATGGGCAATTGCAAGAGGGGAAAGCAGGGGTAGGAATGTTAGTTTTGCGGGCCAAATGTAGAGTGATTCCCGTCTATATTCACGGAAGTTATGAAGTATGGAATGTCCATAACAAACTTCCTCATCTCTTTGGAAGAAGAACGGCGTGTGTTTTTGGCTCCGCCGTCGATTTCTCTCATTTCTTTGATCTCGAAGATAAAAAAGAGGCTCAGGAAAAGATTGTCAAAGGAATTATGGAGGCCATTGCGCGCCTTCGTGATTGGTTCATCGAAGGAGCCTACGGCTCTCCTCCGTAATTAAGATTGTTTGCCAAAAGAAGAAGCATTCGATTTTCTTTTTCCAAACCGTGAAG
Source organism: Chlamydiales bacterium (assembly GCA_044869735.1). Classification (GTDB taxonomy): domain Bacteria; phylum Chlamydiota; class Chlamydiia; order Chlamydiales; family JAAKFR01; genus JBIOXR01. The sequence continues at coordinate 528 of JBIOXR010000060.1, read as the reverse complement.
GTCCGCGTGGGCGATTGCGGTGGAAAGTGCGTTGGAACCCTCTTTTTTTCCCCCTTCCTTGCCGTCCCATCTGAAGGACTTCGGGAAGTATCGATGGATCGGGTTCAAAACCGGGGAGAACGATTTTCTCAATCTCGATTTTGAGCAGTCGTTCGATATCTTTTAGTAATTTGTGTTCGTTAACACACACGAGTGAGATAGCTCGACCTTCATTCCCCGCTCTGCCAGTTCTTCCGATCCTATGGACGTAATCTTCGGGGACAAAGGGGAGCTCAAAATTAACGACGTAGGGAAGAGAAACGATATCTAGTCCGCGCGCGGCAACATCCGTGGCGACCAAAACGCGTACGGAACCCTTTTTGAATTGGTGTAGAGCTTGCGTCCGGGCGGCTTGGCTTTTGTTGCCATGAATAGTAGTAGAACTAATGCCATCTTGTAGCAATTGTTCACATAATTTGTTGGCGCCATGTTTTGTTCTAGTGAAGACGAGGACCTGACGCCAGTTTTCAGAAGAGATAAGAGAAGTGA
>JBIOXR010000059.1:0-18774 GCA_044869735.1 Chlamydiales bacterium | reverse complement strand
AGGCGTGGAAATACATTATCCCTTTGCGTCACGAACCTACAGTGCTTGTTCTTACCAGGCAAAAAGTCCCCACGATCGATCGAAAAAAGTATGCCTCAGCAGCGGGAGTTCGCAAAGGTGCTTATATTCTCGCCGATCCCCCTTCGGGAAAGCCCGAGATCATCCTCCTCGCTTCAGGCAGCGAAGTCTCTCTCTGCCTTCAAGCCTATGAAACGTTGCTCCAAAAAGGAATAGCGACTCGTGTCGTCAGCATGCCCTCATGGGAGATCTTTGAAAAACAAGACAATAGTTATAAAGAGAGCGTTCTTCCCCGCTCCATTACCGCTCGTATCGCGATTGAACAAGCTTCGACCTTTGGATGGGAAAGATATGTCGGCACTGAGGGAAAAATCCTCGGAATGAAAACCTTTGGAGCCTCTGCACCATTGAAGGAATTGCAAAAGAAATTCGGATTCACTGCGGATCATCTCGTCTCTCAATCACAAGAGATGCTATCTGCTCATAAGTTGAAACGATAATTTTCTAATGGACCTTTATAATTAGTAGAGTCTGGTTTCCTTTCGATAAAAACGTATTCCCAATTGGAAACTTTTCTTTTTGCAGCAACTGAACGTGGAAATATCTCCTTTTTAACTCGCGCACGATTTTCTCTAATCAGAACGACCTCGTTATTGATCAAACAATAAAAAGCTTTGTTGCCTTCTTTTGTAATCATCCTTAGGGCAGGCCCTGGTCCTTCGCTGCTCTCTTTAAGAGCAAACAATGCGTCGCGAATAAATGAAAATGAGGCTCTTTCATCAACCATAATAAGCTGTTCAGGACGAGGAAAACTCTTCTCAGCTGCTAGGGACATTGAGCGGAGCCAAAAGATACGGTCATCGAGAGCTTCCTCCTTACTTCTTTGTGTTAGAAACCTTCTTTCTCTTATTATAAATTCATCTATGTCTACATTCTCATCTTCAACAATAACCCGGGACTTCCAAAGAGTGTATGTTCTCTTTTCATTACCCGATTCATAGATGTAGGGAGCGCCTGAGAATAATGTCGTCAACCATGAATTAACCTTTCTGTCGTGACAAATCTCAGTCGTTTTCCGATCTGCAGTAATTTTAATGGAGCCTAGAACCCCCTTAGAAATTAAACAAAAATTATTTTCAGTTTCGCTTTCAATTGTATCTTCATACTCACACCGAATCTCACAGTTATATCTTACAATGAAAACGATATTTCCCTGTTCATCTTTCATTTTGCATATTGGAGCTTTTGCCTTTTTGAGCAACCGAGAGATCTCTTTTCTATCTCTATGGGTTGGAGTAATGGTAGGTAATGTCTCAGGATGGGAGAACAATTTCTTTAATTCCGGAGTAAGTCCCTGGTGCCAATCGTCGTGCTCCTTTTGCTTCTCTGCCTCCATTTCCGTGCTAAAGTAATTCAACTGCCTACAAGCCGCGAGGGATTGCGCATCCATAAACTTTGTCATGTGGTGGCAAATGTCAGGGGGGAGAGTTTGCAAATAACTCGTAGGCTCAAGGAGTGTTTCTTCCTCTTCCTCCGTCTCTTCTTCTATCATTACCATTCTTCTTTCTCGCCTGATTTCATGAGGAATACACCGTTTGAAACAGGTTTGGATGGCAATAATAAGAAGCGCTAGAGGACCAGAAGATCCGCTTACGACAAGCACTACAATAGATCCTGGCAAGGTCAACTGTGCCGTGATATTTCCCAAAAAAGTGGAGGGAAGAAAATGACCCAACACTCCCATACTTCCCAGAACTGATGGAAGAGATGCAAAAAAAACAAAAGAGACTAAGGCAATGACCTTGATCGCCTTCTTAGGTGGAATGTAGGAACTAAATCGTCCGAGATTCGTAACAAGCATGAATATCATATTAAGGAAAAATTAAAACTTTTGCAAATCTTAAATAATTTTTTTATTAAGATAAAAAGCGGACTTAGTTTATAATAGTTAAGAAAATTTAATAGGAAATATTATGAAGCATCTTCTTGTATTATTTTTATTTTTAACTTCTTCTCTTAGTTTATTTGGAGATTATCGAGCAGCTCAATTTGCTCGGGTCCAAAGTTCATTAAAGCCCGCTGTGGAAAAGATGCTTCGCTACCCCAAAGCACAACGCCTCTTGCAAGAAGCTCAAAGAGAGGGTCCTATTTCTGTCCGTTCCCGCCCCTTTCACGTTTCGACGAGCAACGCCATGTGGAATGCTGGGAACAGGACAATCACTCTCAATAGCAATCATCCCCGCAACGAAGGAGAAGCCATCCGCTCGATGATTTTCGAGCTCCATAATGCAAAGAACAACAAGCGCCTCCATGCAGTCGATCTGCAGGCTCGTTCGGGTTCTTTAAGCAAAGAGGCTTATGTAAGAAATATTGAGTGGGTAGAGCACCAAAACGCCCTTGAAGCGAAGCACCTTCTCGATGAAGGAGTCAATCTCGGCTACTATCCCTCTTCCTCTCGCTGGCCGATCATTGAAAATTTCGAAGAGCACTATAGATTGCAACAATCAGCCGGCCACTCCCAATTCATAGCAGGCATCTACGACCAGATCAGCCCTCACAGAAACTATTACTACTAAACGGTAATTTTCTTAGAAAAGAATAAGCCCCGCAACCGCGGGGCTTCATTATTTAACTGATATAAAAACGATCTGGAGAAAGATCAACTCTAACTTCTTTAGCATTATGTGTTTTCGCGAGGATATCGCGTTTATATGTATCTGCTGCATCTTTAGTATTTTCTTGGAGTTTATATCTTCCCTGAACTTCTGAATTAATCACATGCACTTGTCTTTTATTGTCTCTAAAAAAGATGTAGTAGTAGAGCTGATCCGTTTTTACTGTAATTGAGGTGAATTCATTGGGAGATAATTGCGAAGTTATAGGATCTTGAATAACTGCCAACAGATCACCCATCTCCATCTCTGATTTCGAGAAATCGAGATCTACTTTTTGAGGAGTAGAGCGAGGAGCTGCTTTCGTAGGTGTTGGACGAGCACTAGTGGTTGCAGCAGGCCTTGGACCAGGAGCTGCCGCACCGGGACGAGCAGGGGCGTGCCATTGAGGGGGAGGAGCTATTTGCTCAAATTGAATATCCGCCTCACTCTCACTACTCGAACTCGAATCATCCGCAATTAGCTGTCTTACTCGATGTCGTGGGTGAGAGCCACCGCGGGCGGCAGTTGTAGTTGTTCTGCCGGTATTTGTTTGAGGAGCAGTCGGAGCTGCAGTAGTTGTTGTTGGAACTGCTCCGCCGGCAATATTAGCTTGAGGAGCTTCTGTTGGTGCCTCTTCCTCGTCGGAACTGTCTTCCACAGCAGGGGGAGGTGTTCTGTCCACATCAGATGGAGCTCTTGGAGCTCCAGTGGGAACTACTGTTCTAGTAGGAGCATCAGGAATAGGCTTTGCTGGCGGAATATGACGACCGGTAGTAGGTGCATTCCCTTCTTCATTCTCTTCTTCATTTTCAGAAACTACTTCAATAGTTACATCTTCTCCCTCATCCACGATCTCAGACTGAGGAGTGGGCTCTCTTGGAGGAGTCGATACTCCCTCTTCTGAACGATGCCCAATGGATCGGAGGCACTTAATAGCTAGAAGGACGGCGAGTAAGAAAGCACCTGTTCCAGCTGATAAGCCTACAGTAGTTAAAGTAATAGATCCACCGAGTGTGAGGGCTTGAGTAATTGAGGCCATAAAGGTTTGAGGAGCAAAATTGCCCACAATTCCCATACCTCCCGGCACAGCGGGTGACGAAGCGAGAACCAAAAGGACCAGTAGTGTGATTGTTAATCCTGTTTTCAGTTTTGAATCTTCTCGTATTGGAGAAAAAAGCTTGCCAAGACAGGATGTATTGCGATCTACACCGGGAGAACCCATAATTACCTCAAATTAATTGATTGTTGTTATTATACTCTAAACGTAAATAACTTGCAAATTACAAATTTTACAAAATCCAAAAATCAAATTTTTTTTATCTATATTTAGGTATTGATTTCGTCTTGTAAATTATGAGATAGATCTGGTATGCCGCTCAGCAAAACAAAGATAGAAGAACTAAGAATGCGCATGGAGAGATTGGGAATCACCGAAGCAGACCTCGTGGAAAAGTTTATCCTTGGGCAAGGGCGCGGAGGACAAAAACTACAAAAAACCTCTTCCACGGTCTATCTCAAACACCTTCCCTCCGGAATCGAGATCAAATGCCAAAGGGAGCGCTCACGAGAGATGAATCGCTATTTTGCAAGGAAAGAACTCTGCGACAAGCTCGAAGAAAATCTCCTTCAAGAAAAAAGTAAAAAGCAGCAATTATTTGAAAAAATCAGGCGACAAAAAAAGAGGCGTTCACGGCGCTCTCAACTTAAGATTCGCGAAGAAAAAACGCATCTTTCTGAAAAAAAAGCCCTCCGACACCCTCCTTCCATCGAATAATTTATGCGGCACCTCTTATTTTCTTTTTTTTTAATGATCGCTTCTTCTCTTACTGCCTATGACCCTCTCTTTTCGGGTTGGGATTTCTATGTGGGAGGACTTTTTTTACATCGCGACCGACCTCAGCACGCCGTCTTAGTCGTGAGCGATACCGCCGCTCTTTTTGATGCCCATTCTTTCGATGGAGACTTTGCCTCAGGCTGTGATCTACGGATTAAAAAAAAGTTTGCCACTTTTTATGGCGAAGGGCGTTTTTTTGGAAAAAATCATTGGGAAATGACGGGCCCCACCATAGTTTCCCCAAGCGGTCTACTAGCCCCTGCCACGAGCTTTTTCCCTCCTCCTCTTTTACTTGAAAGCTCCTGTTCCCCTTCTTACTCTTCCCGTCTTTGGAATGGGGAGACAAACTTGGGGTATTATGTTTGTGCTACCCCTGTTGCCTTTTATGCAGGCTACCGCATTCTATTTTTAGATGAGAGTCTGCGCCTCGATTTCCCTGACATCCCAATGACTGCTCATTTAAAGGTATCGAATCATCTAAAAGGTCCACAGGTAGGTTTTTCATTTACCAATATCCGCCTCACCTTCCAAAGAGGCCCTTCCCTATTAGCTCGTTTCTCTTTAAGCGGCTTCGGAGCTAGCTTCAAATACGATAATCATATTCTCGCCCACTATTTCTTCGATTTATTCCCATCGGAAGGGGACGTAGAAATTTCTAGCAAGGGCATCAATGCCGGTATTGCCTTAAATATCTGCCTATTACGTTCTATTTTTGCCTCAGTTGGCTACGAAGTTCTATGGATCGATCAGGTAGCGACAGCTACCACCCTCCTTTCCCAAACAAATCAGACCATGGGAACCATTGCAATCAAAACCGAAAGTATTCTTTTTCAAGGACTACAAGTAGGCATGCAATTAAAATGGTAAATTATTTTTTTAATTAATTATAATAGCCATTTAGGGGGCCGCGCTATATGAAACCAATGAAAAAACTTGTATTTTGCACTTTAGGAGCACTCATACTTCTCGCAAGTGGAGTCTACATCTACTCTAAAGAAAAATTACCCGAAGCTATTGCACTCAATACGAAAGGGCAACCCACTATTGGCTTTTCAAAAGCAAAGGTGCAAGTCGTGGTATTTGAAGAGCCCAAATGCCCTAATTGCAAATTGTTCAATGAAGAAGTGTTTCCCAAACTCAAAGAGCAGTTTATCGATACGAATAAAATACGCTACACGATGATCCCCGTCTCTTTCCTTCCCGGCTCGATGCCTGCAGCAACGGCGTTGTTATGCGTCTATTATATGAACCCCCGTTATCCCAATAGCGAACTTTACTTCACCTACTTTAATTATATCTTTAACCATCAACCACCAGAACACCAAGATTGGGCGACTATTGATCGCCTTGTAGATTTTGCCAAAAATGCAAGTCCTGCTATCAACTTGCAAAAACTCAAAGGATGCGTGGAGACCGAAGCGTACCGGATCTATGTCGAACAAAATAACGAATATGGAAAAAAGATTATGAATGGAACACTCTCGACACCCATGCTTTATGTCGATGGGATTGAGGTCAAAGAGTTAAGCTATAAAAAAGTCAAAAAACTCATCAAAGAAGTCCTCGAACAAAAAGGTGTTTATTAATGTTTTTCCGAAAGTATAGCTTATACTTTGCTTGGGTTATTTCTTTATTAGGGACCATGGGTAGTCTCTATTTTAGCGAAATAAAACAAGCAGAACCTTGCGTGCTTTGTTGGTATCAACGCATTTCCCTCTTCCCTATGGCCTTAATTCTAGGGATTGCGACCTATAGGGGCTTTCGTGGGATTATCCCTTATGTGATTCCCCTGGCGATTTTTGGGTTATTAATTGCCTTTTATCAAATTGCCATCCAGGAGATTCCTGGATTCGACCCAATTAAGATTTGCGGCAAAGGTCCCAGTTGCGAAGAAAAAACTTATATTGGGCTTGGTCCTATCACTATTCCCATGCTATCAGCAGCGGCCTTCACTGTGTTAACTTTTATTTTAACTCTCTCCTATTTCAAAGAGAGAAATCGTTCTCACCTATAAAAGTATTCTTTTTTATTTCTTATTAATGTAGAATTGGTGCGTTTAATGTTTTTCATCTTAAGGAGAAGATATGCCAGGGATAGCTAATGCACTTGCAACTCACCCTAAAATTACACACACACTCGGAAGTGGTTCTTTGGCTCTCGGAGGCGCTTCTATTCTTACAGGCGTCGTCGCAGCCGCTTTTTTTGCCACTCTTTTAGCTAGCCCTTCTCTATTCCCTACTTCTTCTCTCGTAGGGTTACTTCCCCAAACTGCTAACATTGTCGGAGTTTCTGCCAGCGGTGGAGCTATCTTAGCCGGAGTAGCACTTGCCGGAACTGGAACTGTGATCTATATCTTATACCGCCGAGGAAAAAATAAGGGCGATGATTCTGGCTCCGCTCCACCTATAGAAAATGTGCCCCTTCCTCCAGGAAGTCCCATTGATCTTCCCAAATATCAAAGACCTACAAGCCCTAAAAAAACCGAGCAACCTACTCAACAAGATATAAATAGAGAAATATTAGAAGCAAGAAATCGAATCAATCCTCAAAACTACGAGGGTGGAAAGTAAACTCTTCTTCTGATAAACTCTTTTCGTCATTTCATAGGAGCCTAAAAAAATGAAAAGACAAATTCTACTCTTCGCGCTTGGAGCCGTCCTCATGTGTTGTCTTCCCGCTTCTTTGCAAGCAGATTCGAATCATAAAAAAACTGTCGTGGTCATGCTAGGTGCCCCAGGCGCTGGAAAAGGAACCCAAGCCGTGCGCTTGAGCGAGCGATTTTCTATTCCTCAGGTATCCACAGGCGACCTGTTCCGCGAAAATCTAAAAAAAGAGACTTCAATCGGAAAAAAAGCCAAAGCCTACATGGAACAAGGGAAGCTGGTGCCCGATCCCATCGTTTTGAAAATGTTGTTCGACCGCCTCTCAGAATCGGATTGCCACAAAGGGTATATCCTCGACGGGTTCCCGCGCAACATCCAGCAAGCAGAAATCCTTTCAAAACGACTCCAAGGAAAGGCGAATATCGTCGTGATTTCCCTCGAGGCTCCCGATGAACTCATCTTAGAGCGCCTCTCTAACCGACTCACCTGTGAAGGATGTGGAGCCATCTACCACAAAATTACCCTCCCTCCCCAAAAAGAGGGCATTTGCGACAAATGTTCTAAACATCTTGTGCAGAGAAAAGACGACACGGAAACCGTCATTAAAGAGCGCCTTGCCATCTTCCACGAGCAAACAGCTCCTCTTAAAAAGTATTACCAAGAGAAAGGTCTTCTCATCTCTGTCGATTCGGCAAAATCGAAAGATGAGACCTCTGCTCAAATCGACACCGCTCTCGAACCGCTCCTCGTCAAATAGGGTTGTTCTATATTTTTTTCACGCGGCTGAAAAGATCTTCGACGTCGTTGCGATCGACGCGGTCAAAATCACCACGAAGAAATTTTAAAGAAAACTTCTCCCAATCCATCTCGCGACGCGTGCGGATATGGTATTTTCTCATGATCGGTATAGGAGGGCACCACCCTTGAAGTCCGTGTAAAAACAGGAAAGGAAGCACGATCCCTGGCAAAAAGAGCCAGTACTTATTCACAAACGCACCGAGAATCAACCCTACAAACGCAATGGTAGATGAATTGAGCTCAATCCACCGTTCAATACTCCACTCCTTTTCAATCTCAGCTATTCTACCAGTAATCTCCTCTTGCGATTTTCCCTTATACCCTTGCACTGTTGCGACGATTTCCCGTTCAATTTCTAAGTTATATTTTTTATTCGTGCTGCAACGTACGCGATCGAGCTCTTGGTTGTTATTCATATTCCCCCTTTTTCTCCACTTACTATCATGTAAAATTTTTCATGTCAAATCTTCCAACGTCTTTATAATTTTTTTGCATTTTTATCTTCTTATGATATACTATTTATCAAATCTCCTATCCTAGTAGTTACAGATGTTTGCTTTATCAATACCTTGTGTTCGACCTACCTGCGAAAATATCATGCGGGCGGGGATTTTCCAGTTGGCAGTCCGTGATCATGGGCTGATGGAAAGATTGTTTAACCATATATTCGACCCCGACAATGATCATAAAGGCTTTTGTAAGAAGGGGTACGATCCTGTACGTGGCCAATTCGCTCTGGAAGCGTTTAAGGTATTAGGAGCAGAAGAATATGATATTGCTGTCAAAGGCTCTACTACAGTCAATGCTTACCATTTCCGCAGTGAACGGTTACGCGAGATTATCGTTAATTTAGGAGGGGAATGGGAAAAAATAGAAATTGAAGAGGAAGAGGGGAACAAAACAATAGTAGCCATTATTCCCCCATCAGAATCCTCTAAAGATTGGGAAGCGTTTGTCGAAGCGACAAAAAAAATGAAATGGGAAATGAGGGAAGTAACGATCGATGGTGAAGAGAAACAGGTTATTGTCACCTGCGAGCACGGTGATCTCATTCCAGACGATGCGTCTCGATCGATTATATTCCATACCAATTTCCAATCCAATGCCCTTTGCATGAATGGACGAAGGATTGGATCTCTTTTAGGGACGGGCGTATTTGATTTTGTCGGTCACGATAACCCTGGAATTGGCCACAGCACGAGTGAGAGGCCTTCAGAAGGAGAAAATAATCTCGCTCTGAAAAAAGTCTATACCTGTATCATTAAAAAATACGATTTTCCAGTTGAGAATACTTGGTTTTCAGGTGCTTGTGGAGGAATTTTCCCCCCTGCCGCTTTAAAAGCCGACCCCCAACTAAAGCTGCATGAACAAGGAGTTAACTGCATCTTTGAAAGATCTGTTTATAACTTGCGCGAACAGTGGCCCTTAAATCGACTAGTCAAACTCTTTATCGACACTTTCTGGTATTCACTTGCTGACAACCACCCTTCATCGACGCAACCGAAAGAAACGGGTTATGACGTAGAAAAAAGTTGGGAAAACCTAGAAGAAAGTTCTAAGGGAAAAACAATTATTGTTAGCATCGAAAATGATCAGCGCGTCTCAAGAGAAGTGACCGCTGATTTCGTAGAACTGGCTAGTTGCATAAATGAAAAGACGTTTGATATCTCCTATACATCACTTAATACGAAAAATCCTCATTTCACTGAATATCATAGCTATGAAGCCCCTTCGCGACAAGTTCTCAAAGCGATTTTCAGCTAGACTTTTTTCATCGCCTTTTTGAGTTCCATGGCAGGTGAAAACTCAAATCCAAGTTTGTTATAAAACTCGGAAGCCGTTTTATTCCCTTCCCAAACAAAAAGGCCTACTGAGACATAACCTTTATCTTTGACTTTGTTGATGAGGTGGTTCATCACTGCTTTTCCAATTCCTTGTCTTTGATAGTTTGGATGGACGCAGACATCATAAAACATGCACATCACCCCATCTTCTAAGATTCTACCAAATGCGATGACCTTTCCCTGTTGCTTCACATATCCAATATAAGACGAACGCTCGAGTACCCGCTTCCACTTCTCTTCTGTCTCATAGTAGTTTTTCCCCCAACCCACACTTTCAATGAGAGGATGAATGTCAGAGAGTGCGATCCCCTTTTTATCTTCTTCAACTAGAATTTGAATCTTTTGCACCATATTTTAGCTCCGGAGAAACCACCCAGACAATTTGCCAGACCCCTCCCTTTTTTTCTAAACAAACAATAGAAGAGCCACTAAAATCGACGAGAGTGGCTGTTGGATTGCGCAGCAGGAGATAACCAAGAAGTTTTGGCACAAAGGGGATATGGCTGACCAGGAGGAGGTTTTTTTTCGAAGATTCTATTTTATCAGCAATGGGTTCCACGGGATCGGAAGGTTTTAAACCTTCCGTGGTGACCAAAGATACAAAGACATTCTTTGCAACGATCTCCCCTGTTTCATAGGCTCTTTTTTTCACGCTGACCCAGATCTCATCTATAGGAGCATTTTGAATGAACTGGGCCACCCTCTCTGTCTCTTCGATCCCTTTTTTAGAGATGGGGGGATCGGGAGAGAGGTCTGCCGACAAAGCATCGGCATGCCTCATCAGATAGCAGCGCATTAAAAATAGCCTCTATAGAGGAGGAAGAGTCCAATTATTAGGGAGATAATACCAATGTAAAAAGCAGGGGCGTTACTTTCTACGAATTTTGATGCACGTTCACGGATCTTTTCAGCTGGAGTAAAGAGGCGAATAATGCCTTGCAAGAGAAGGAGATAGCCCAGCAAGGTAATGACGACTCTCCAGCTCGACTCCCAAACATTGTGACTAAGCACAACGGCAAGGCCAAGTACCAAGCTAAAGGAAGCCGATAGAATGACGAGAGCGGGCTGTTCAAAAAAATCGAGGGCCAGGGGTTTAATAAAGCGGCGACGGAGTAGTAAAAATAGTCCGCCAATGACGAGATAAAAACCAAAAAATCGTGCAAAAAAAATAGATAAACTCATAAATCCTCAAAGTACTTTTCTTTTTTGTTATCAAAAACAGATTTAATTTTCCTATGAGAAAATATTTTTATTCCTTATGAACGAAAAAAAAGTGGGGTTAATATGAGAAAGTTAATAGTAAGTGCGGTTGTTCTTTGTACACCCATATTAAATGCAGCGGAACAGTCGATCATGACGACGGCCATGGATGCTTATATTTATGGTTATCCACTGGTGCTCATGGAAGTGACTAAAGAGGCGATGACAAACGTTCCCAAAGCGACGGAGAGTAAAGCGCCCATAAATCAATTTGCCAACATGCAAACCTTTCCCGACCCCTCCTTTCACAATGTCGTGAGCCCTAATGCCGATACTCTCTATTCTTCTGCTTGGCTCAATCTGCTCAAAGAACCGATCGTCCTCTCGGTACCCGATACGGGCGATCGCTATTATCTCCTCCCTCTTATGGATGCTTGGACTAATATATTTTCCTCGATCGGCACGAGAACGACGGGGAATAAAAAGGGTTCTTTTCTCATCATCGGTCCCTACTGGAAAGGCCCTCTTCCAAGAGATCTTAAGCAAATCCGTTCTCCCACCAATTTAGTGTGGATCATCGGGCGGACAAAAACAAATGGTCCCTCCGATTACAACGCCGTCCATGCGATTCAAAAACAATACAAACTCACACCCTTAAGCTCTTGGGGAACCTCTTATACTCCCCCTACAGATGTTCCTGTAAACCCTGAGATAAATACTGAGCAGCCCCCCGTAGACCAGGTCAACGAGATGGATGCTATGACCTTCTTTCAAATGTTAGCACAACTGCTCAAGACAAATCCCCCATCTCCTGAAGATGAAGACACGATCGATCGTTTTGCAGATATAGGATTAGTCCCTGGAAATGATTACCGCCCTAATTTAACTCCAGCGCAGCTCGGTGCAGTGGATCGAGGAGTACAAAAAGCAAGAGAGCGCATCGCTGCTGCTTGGAAAAACCAGAATTTTGCGCGCAAAGTCAACGGCTGGACGTTAGCTGTCGACGATATTGGCGATTATGGGACAAACTATTTTCTCCGAGCTATTATTGCTTATGGGGGTTTAGGTGCCAATTTACCCGAAGATGCGGTGTATCCTGCAACGCATGTCGATAGCGATGGGAGACCCCTCAATGGGAGAAATCAGTATGTGATCCATTTTGACAAAGGGCAATTTCCTCCTGCAAATGCTTTCTGGTCAATCACGTTATATAATGATAGACAGTTCTTTGTAGCGAATCCTCTCGATCGCTACGCGATTGGCGATCGCGATCGCCTCAAATTTAATCCGGACGGATCTCTCGATATCTATATCCAAGCCGATGCGCCGGGCAAGGAAAAAGAATCGAACTGGCTACCCGCACCTGCAGGGAATTTCAACTTGATCATGAGACTCTATGCTCCTAAAGAGTCTGTGATCGATGGCGAATGGGTTCCTCCACCGGTCGAGAGAGTGTAATGCCCCAAATTCCCCCTCTCTCCGAAAGAATGCGACCGACCAAATTTAGCGAAATTGTCGGGCAGGAGGAGCTTTTAGGGCCTGGGGGATTTATTGCTTCTACCATCAAGAAGAAAAAGCCTCTTTCCATTCTGCTATGGGGTCCGCCCGGAAGTGGAAAGACCTCCATCGCACGCCTCTATGCAAAAGCTTTCTCCTTGCGATTCGAACATCTCAGCGCTATTTTCAGCGGAGTGGCAGACCTTAAAAAACTCCTGGTCGATGCCTCTGACCAAGAACCGATTCTCCTGTTTGTTGATGAAATCCATCGGTTTAACAAAGCACAGCAAGACGCCTTCCTCCCTTTTCTCGAAAGTGGCAAGTTAGTTTTGGTCGGAGCCACCATCGAAAATCCCTCTTTTTACATCAATCCCACCCTATTGTCTCGCTTGCGCATCTTGAGACTCGCTATTCTTGATGACTCGGCGTTGGAGAAAATCTTAAAAAGATATGAAAAGAGCTATGGTCGCCTCAAAAGTCTCACACCTACCACGCGCCGCTACCTCATCCAACTCTCTCATGGCGATGGGCGGTATCTCCTCAATCTTGTCGAAAATCTCGAGCAGGTCGACCATCCCATGGAGGTGGAAGAGCTACAACGATTTTTGCAAGAGAAAGCCCCTTTATTCGATAAAGGATATGACCAACATTACAATCTCATCTCGGCTCTTCATAAGTCGCTGCGCGGTTCCGATCCTGATGCAGCTCTCTACTGGTTCGCTCGCATGATCCACGCGGGAGAAGACCCCCTCTATATCGCACGCCGCCTCATCCGCATGGCGTCGGAAGATATCGGTGAGGCCGATCCGCAGGCTCTTGTTGTTGCTATTGCCTCTCGTGATGCCTATGAGATGCTTGGCTCTCCCGAAGGAGAACTCGCCCTTGCTCAAGCCGTGGTTTATCTAGCTTTAAGCCCAAAAAGCAATGCCCTCTACACTGCCTTTGGAGCTGCTCTAGAAGCCGCTCATCAGACTTCGCACTTAGCACCGCCTCTTTACATTCTCAATGCACCAACGGCCATGATGAAACGAATGGGATATGGGAAAGGCTATATCTATGACCACGACACCCCTCAAGGATTTTCAGGGCAAGACTATTTTCCTCCCGAAATGAAACGCCGCTCTTTTTACCATCCTCGAGAAAGAGGCTTTGAACGCGAAATGAAAAAAAGGCTCGACTATTTCGACAAATTGCGGCAAAGCAAATGATCCATATTGGCACTTCTGGTTGGTCCTATGAACATTGGAAAAAAGTATTTTATCCTGCTGGCCTTGCAGCAACCAAACAACTTTCTTATTATGCCCAATATTTTTCCGTCGTCGAGATCAACTCCACTTTTTACCGCATCCCCTCTGAAAAAGCTGTTCTTAACTGGAAAAAACAAACACCTCCTTCTTTCATCTTTGCATTAAAAGCTAACAACTACATCACACACATCAAACGACTCAAAGAAAATTCTTTCCGCTTTATGCAAGTAGTAAGCCTATTGGAGGAAAAATTAGGTCCTCTCCTCTTCCAGCTCCCCCCTTCTTTTAAAAAAAATAGGGAGCGATTAGAAGAGTTCCTTTCCAAATTGCCGGAAAAACATCTCTATGTGTTTGAATTTAGACACGATTCGTGGTACACCGATGAAATTTATGACCTATTAAAACACTACCAAACTGCTCTTTGTATCACTGATCTAAACGGAAATCTCTCACCTCTAGAAATCACAGCCCCATTCACCTACATCCGTTTGCATGGACCTAAACAAAGTTACACCGGTTCTTATTCTTCCCAGCAACTCCGCCGTTGGGCTAGTCATTTGGTAGAATGGAAAAGACAAAAGATTAGTTCTTATTGTTTTTTCGATAATGATGAAAAAGCATTTGCAATAAAAAACGCGAACTCTATTATAAAAATTTTAATGCAGCAAAATAAATAAAAATACTATTATTAATTTATGAAAGCTGTCAAATTATTTTTATGTTTTTTTATTTTTGTTATTTCTTCCATCGAAGCACATATCCATTATTTCCCGCCCTGCTCGTGTGAATGTCCTTATCAATTATATCTAGGAGTCGAAGGAGGATACAAAAAACTCTTTAATATCCCGAAATATAGCTATGGTTTTTTCGGTCCTGCATTAAGCGGCCCCGCTACCCCAGCCTTTACCACAGAGGACCATCCCGACGGAGCCTATTTTGCCACCTCGGGTGGAGTAAGAGTGTTATTCCAACCATGCCACATCTTAGCTCCCAACGCTCTTTCTCTCGACGTCTCTGGGAATTTTTTCCAAACTTCTGATAAAGATAATATCTCTATTCCCGCACCTGGCTTTATTACAATTCCCTTAGGCTCCAATGGCTCCGTCACTTTCGCCTTACCCACATCAGGAACGATGGATAGAAGATATCAATATCAACTGGGTCGCTTTGACTTTTTTCCTACCTATTGCCTAAAGCTTTGCTGCCTCTCTCTTCTCTTTGAACCTCTTTTCTCCTTTGCCACTTCTCGGCTGGTAGAGTCGTATGGTACTAACATTTTCATTCCCGATGTTTTAAACAATATTTCTATAAGTCAAAAACTTACAACTTTTTACCAAGATATTGGAGGTGGAGTAGGACTCGGCTTCCCCTTTTGTAGAAATTTTGAAATTTTTATACGCAACGCCTTTTATTGGACAAAGGCAAGTTCGCACTTAAAGTCGGTGATTGCAAGTGGCCCTTCGGCTGCTTTTATTGTGCGTCCAGCCAATGATGACCTCACTTCGATCACATGGACGTACCGCGGCACTGCTGGGATCAATTTTCACTTCTGTCGCTTTCACCTCGGCGTCATTGGTCAATATGAATACCGCGATTTCATTCCTTCCATCCTTAATCCTCAAGTAAGTGCTATTGCGACCTTCTCCCTCAACAATCCCTTAATTCAAAGAGGCCATGCCTTGCACTCCGCCTCTATAGGTGGATATGGAGGTATTAATTTTTAGTTATGCGCTCGATTTGGAATGGAGCCTTAAGTTTTGGCCTCATTAACATCCCGGTAAGAGTTTATCCTGCTGCAGAAGAACATGCTCTCGATTTTGACATGCTGCATAAAAAAGACCTCTCCCCCATTCGCTACGCTAGAATATGCAAACTCGATGGGAAAGAAGTTCCCTATAAGGATATCATCAAAGGCTTTGAATATGAGAAGGGAGAGTATGTCATCGTCGATGAAAAAGATTTCAAAGCAGCTAACGCAAAAAAAACATCCGTAATAGACATCCAACACTTTACACCTCTCGACGCCGTTGATCCCATCTACTTTGAAAAACCCTACTATCTCGAGCCAGAGAAAAAAGGAGGGGGAAAAGCCTATCAGCTTTTAAGAGAAGCTTTAAAAAAATCGAAAAAGAGCGCCATTGCCAATTATGTGTTTCGCAATCGCGAGCACATTGGGATCATTACACCCTCGGAAGAGGTGCTCTTGCTATTGCAACTCCGTTACGCTTTTGACATTCGCTCCTACGAAGAGCTCACTCTTCCAAAGGATAAAATAGCACCCAAAGAGATCGATATGGCTCTCATGCTCATCGATAAACTCACTCAACCCTTTGAACCTAAGAAATACCACGACACTTACACCGAAGAGTTAATGGGAGTGATTGAACAAAAACTACAAGGAAAAAAACCTTCTATCAAAGCACCCAAAGTCAGGCCTGTTCACGAAGCACGCGATCTCATGGGACTGTTGCAAGAGAGTTTGAGTAAATCGCTGGGAGAACCGAAAAAACGGTCAAGCCATAGAAGAGCTCATCGATGAGCTTAAAGCGCTATAAGTCTAAACGGAACCTCGCTCATTCCCATGAGCCAGGAATCAAAATCCACAAAAGAAAAAAAGGCTCTCTTCAATTTGTCATCCACAAACACGCTGCACGCCGCTTACATTATGACCTTCGCCTCGAAGTCGATGGTGTTTTGAAAAGCTGGGCCATCCCCAAAGGTCCCTCCTTAAATCCCAAAATAAAGCGATTAGCTATCCACGTCGAAGACCACCCTTTTGATTACAAAGATTTTGAGGGAGTGATCCCCCATGGCTATGGGGCAGGAGGCGTACTCATTTGGGATAGTGGAACCTATGCTTCAGGAACAGCTACCTCTTTTAAAGAGAGCGAAAAAGAGATGCGCCAAGGACTAAAAAAAGGGGAGCTCCATTTTGTTCTCCAAGGGGAAAAGTTACATGGTGGTTTTACTCTTATCCGTTTAAAAAAAGAGGAAGACGAGTGGCTCCTAATTAAAAAAAAAGACGATTACGCATCGGAAGAAGAGATCACAAAAAAAGAATATTCGGCGGCTTCTCGTCGCACCTTAGAGCAATTATCGGGAAAGAAAAGTAAAAAGCCCCACCATCTTAAACCCATGTTAGCCACTTTAATTGCACAACCTTTCGATGGAGAGGAGTGGATTTTTGAGATAAAATGGGACGGCTATAGGGCTTTAGCTGAAATTGGACCCAACAAAGTCGACCTCTATTCGAGAAACTTACACTCTTTTAATCGCCGCTTTCCCTCGATCGTCGAAGCGTTGAATCACTTAAAAATCGATGCGATTGTCGATGGAGAAATCGTTGCCCTCGACTCTTCAGGTATAGCCCACTTCCAGTGGTTGCAAGACAATAAAGACCCCGAACATCTCTACTACTACATTTTTGATCTTCTCTATCTTCAAGGGCGCGATCTCCGTGCGCTTCCCCTTATCGAACGGAAAGCGAAATTAAGAGAACTTCTAGGTGATCATCCCACCTTGCGCTATCTCGATCATATCGAGGGGAATGGCAAAGCCTTCTTGAAAGAGTGCCAAAAAAGAGGAATCGAAGGGATCATCGGCAAAAAAAAGGAGAGCCATTACCTCGCTGGAGAACGATCGCATGAGTGGGTAAAAATCAAAAATGAGCCTCGCCAAGAAATGGTGATCTGCGGTTTCACCGAACCGCGTAAGGGGAGAAAAAACTTTGGAGCTCTCATTTTGGGAGTATATAAAAAAAAGAAACTCACTTATGCCGGTCATGTGGGTGGAGGGTTTACCGAAAGAGAATTAAAAAGAATAAAAGAGAAGCTCCTCCCTCTCGTCCAAACCAAATGTCCCTTTGCTACAATACCCCACACGAATACTCCCGTCACTTGGGTGAAGCCCCGGCTCCTCTGCGAAGTTAAATTTAGAGAGTGGACCAACGAAGGGATTCTCAGACAGCCGATTTTTTTAGGCTTAAGAGAAGATAAGGAGGTGAAAGAGGTGGAACGAGAACAACCCAAAGAGAACTTTGATTTTCTCACTCATCTCGATAAAACCTATTGGCAAAAGGAAAAAATAACCAAAGGAGAACTCCTTGGTTATTACTATGCCATGGCTCCCTACATTCTCCCCTATTTAAAAGATCACCCCGTCTCTTTAAAGCGCTTTCCCAATGGGATCGCACGCCCTAGCTTTTTTCAAAAGAATCTCCAAAGCCCCCCTTCCTGGATTAAGACAGTCGAAGTAGAGCACCACGAAAAAAAAGTGAATTATCTGTTGATTCAAGATACTCAAAGCCTCCTCTATGCAGTCAACCTTGGATCGATCGAACTCCATCCTTGGCTCTCTCGCACTCCGACTCTCGATTTCCCCGAGTGGCTTCTCTTCGATCTCGACCCCGAAGCGATCTCTTTTGAAGCCGTGATCGCTACTGCTCAAATAGTGCACCGCATTCTCGATAGGATAGACGTTCCCAATTTTTGCAAAACCTCAGGAGCCAGCGGTCTCCATATTTATGTTCCCCTAAAAGGGAAATATACCTTTGAACAAGCCAAGCAATTTGCCCTCCTGGTAGCGACTGTCGCAGAAAAAGAACTTCCTGAAGTGATCTCTCTCGAACGTGCTCCCAAAAATAGGCAAAAAAAAGTCTACATCGATTGCCTACAAAATAATTATGGGCAGACAGTGGCAACCCCTTACAGCATCCGCGCTAAACCGGGAGCTCCTGTAGCCACTCCCTTGAGTTGGAACGAAGTAAAAACAGGGCTTGATCCTTTGGATTTCAATTTGTTCACTCTGCCTGCACGCGTGAAGAAAAAAGGAGACCTCCTGCATGCGCTTCTAGAGAGGAAGACAGATATGGCAACATCCCTGCAAAAATTAAAGAAAACCTATTTTAAAACCTAAGCCCTGCTGTGAGACCAATGCCAGGAAGACCTGCTTTGGAAGTTGTTCCCAATGGAATGAGATTCTGCGTTAACTCTGCCTGGATAAAAGGCTTGACTTCTCTGTCTGCAAAGAATTCGCAGCCAATCACCGATTCTGAAGTGATCCAATTTTGTTTTCTCGGAT
>JBIOXR010000058.1:0-4129 GCA_044869735.1 Chlamydiales bacterium | reverse complement strand
CGATCGCAAGCAGGGCTGTATTAATCAATACAGCCCTGCTTGCGATCGCTTAATCCCGGGGCTTTGGCGCGGTGAAAATGTGCCTTTTCAATTAGAATCGACTATCAGCAAGATCCTCTTGCTCTTCGAAGATGAGTTTTTCCCCTTCAGCTTTGACGATAAAATTTCTCTTTTCGTTTGGCTTTTGGAGAATTTTTTCCGCCACTGGATCTTCCACAAACTGTTCGATTGCTCGGCGCAAGGGGCGCACACCCATTTCGGGGAGATAGCCCAATTTGACGAGGAGTTTGATCGCTCCAGTATCGAGCTCGAGGGCAATATTGCGTTTGGCAAGGCGCTTCTGGACTTTTGCAAATTCTAGCACGACAACTCTTTCGAGAGCCTCTTCATCGAGAGGTTTAAATGTGACAACCCCATCCAAGCGATTGAGGAATTCGGGTTTGAAGTGCTTTTTCATTGCCCCTTCAATTTTCTCTTGGATCGTTTTGAAGTCGGGCATTCCTGACTTTGCTTGGAAGCCCACTTCTGTCTGACGTCGGATTAGGTCAGCTCCGAGGTTTGAGGTCATGATGACGATGGAATGGCGGAAATCTATTTTTCTACCAAACGAATCGGTAAGCCTTCCCTCTTCGAGAATTTGTAGAAGGAGGTCCATCACATCGGGGTGAGCTTTTTCAATTTCGTCAAAGAGGACGACGCAATAAGGGCGTTGCCTTACTTGTTCAGTTAACTGCCCGCCCTCTTCATGGCCGACATAACCGGGAGGAGAGCCTGTGATACGGCTGACGGCAAACTTCTCCATGTATTCAGACATGTCGACCTGAATCAGCGCATCTTCACCGCCAAACATATGAATAGCCAAAAGGCGTGCTAGGTGAGTTTTCCCGACACCCGTGGGCCCAAGGAACAGGAACGATCCGATAGGGCGGTTCGGGTCTTTGATCCCCGTTCTTCCACGGCGTATGGCG
Source organism: Chlamydiales bacterium (assembly GCA_044869735.1). GTDB lineage: Bacteria > Chlamydiota > Chlamydiia > Chlamydiales > JAAKFR01 > JBIOXR01. The sequence goes on along the minus strand of JBIOXR010000058.1, from coordinate 3,161 downwards.
CGGCATACCATATCGACTGCTTCATCTTGGCCTATGATCTGCGTGCGAAGGGCCTCTTCCATTTTGAGGAGTTTGGTCGATTCTGCCTCTGTTAACTGCGTGACGGGGATTCCCGTTTGTGTCGCCACCACTTGGGCTACAGCCTCTTCATCGACGGGAAGCTGGTGCTCTGCAATGTTTGTTTCCCATTCGTTGCGAATAGACTGTAATTTGTCTCGCAACTTTTTCTCTTCGTCTCTCAATCGTGCGGCTTTCTCGTATTCCTGCGTGCTGATCGCTTTCTCCTTAGCGATCCTCATCTCTTCGATATCGACTTCGAGTTTTGCCAGATCGGAAGGTTGGTGCATCATCGAAACACGCACCTTAGCTCCTGCTTCGTCGAGGAGGTCGATCGCCTTATCGGGAAGGAAACGGCCATGCACATATCTTTCTGAAAGAGTGGCAGCAGCTTGAAGAGCTTCGTCGGTAATCATCACGTTGTGATGTTCTTCGTATTTGGGCTTCAATCCTCTGAGGATTTCTATTGTCTCTTCTACACTTGGAGGTTGAACGATGATTTTTTGGAATCGCCTCTCAAGAGCAGCATCTTTTTCGATGTGTTTGCGGTATTCATCGAGAGTTGTGGCTCCGATGCATTGCAGCTCCCCTCGCGATAGTGCAGGTTTGAGAATGTTTGAAGCATCAATAGCACCTTCTGCAGCACCTGCGCCTACAATGGTATGTAATTCATCGATGAAAAGAAGAATATTCCCATGCTTTTTGATCTCATCCATGACCGCTTTGATGCGCTCTTCAAATTGGCCTCGGTATTTTGTACCTGCGATCATCAAAGCAAGGTCGAGAGTGATCAGTTTTTTCTTTCTCAGATTGTCGGGAACTTCTCCTTTCACGATAGCTTGTGCAAGCCCTTCTACAATGGCTGTCTTTCCAACCCCTGCTTCTCCGAGTAAAACTGGGTTGTTTTTTCTTCTTCTGCATAAGATTAAAATTAACCGCTCTACTTCGGCTTTGCGGCCGATGACGGGATCGAGTTTCCCTTCGCGGAACATTTCGGTGAGATCGTAGCCATAAGCGCGCAGAGCAGGGAGCTTCTCTACACCTGCTTTTTCGTTTTTTGTTCCTTGGCCATTCCCATTTGAAGAGGGGGGCAACTGGAGGTTAAAAGTTTCGAGCTCTTTAAGGACCTCTTTTCTAATTTCAGCGAGGTTGACGTTGAGATTTTCAAAAACTTGTGCCGCAACTCCATCTGTTTGTCGGAGCAATCCAAGGAGAAGGTGTTCAGTTCCTACGTAGTTATGACCAAGTGTAGCGGCCTCTTCATTGGCAAATTCGAAAACTTTTTTTACGCGCCCTGTGAGAGCAGGATCGCCATAGACTTGTATTTCGGGCCCATACCCAACTAGACGCTCGACTTCTTGCCTAACAGTGTCGTAGTCGAGATTCAAATTTCTCAAGACATTGACCGCGACCCCTTGGCCTAGCTTCAAGAGACCGAGTAAAATATGCTCTGTCCCTAAATAATTATGATTGAGTCTTTGAGCCTCCTTTTTAGCAAGTTTTATGACTTGTTTGGCTCTGTTGGTAAATTTGTCAAACATAGGGATCTCTGTCTTATTATGCCACTATTAGGAGGTGTATAAATTAATCGACCTATTTCAGCAATAGCTTCTAAGGAATTTTGTTCTTTCTTTTTAAAAAACAGTTCATCCAATTGTTAAGTTTTGGTAAACTGCATTCTCTTTTTTTTAGGTAGTTAATGCCTTGTAAAGTATTTTATTCAGAGCCACGAAGCGCCGAAGAAAATATGAGCTTCGACGCCTCCCTTTTACACAGTTTAGCAGAAACAAGAGAACCTATCCTCCATTTTTACAACTGGGCCACCGATGCTGCAACTTTTGGCCATTTCATTAAGCCCGAAAATGTATTTCAATTCTCTGGAGTGAACGAAAAGAAACTCGATCTCGCTCGTCGTCCTACAGGAGGGGGCGTTGTTTTTCACAATTGCGATTTAGCTTTTTCTTTTCTCCTTCCGGCTTCTCATTCTGCTTTCTCCCTCCGTCCTCTCGATAATTATTATTTTGTAAATGAAAAAGTGAGAGAAGCTATCGATCGATTTTTAGGAAAAAAAACAGAACTCTTAACCGAACATCTATTCCCGCACTCTTCTTTTATAGAGCAATTTTGCATCGCAAACCCCACAAAGTTCGATGTGATGTGGAGCGGAAAAAAAGTGGGAGGGGCAGCACAGCGAAAAACGCGCGAGGGATATCTTCACCAAGGATCGATTTTTCTCGGGTTGCTTTCAGAAGATTATCTCTCTTCTATTCTTATTGAGGGCAAAACAGTCTACCAGGAGATGCAACGGAATAGCTGTTCTCTCTTAGGAATAAACTGGACAAAAGAAGATCTTGCCTTAGCAAGAGAGAACTTAAAAAAATGTATGCACGAGGTATTTAAAAAAGTATGAAGCAATGGTTAATTACAGTTATTTGTTTTTTCTTTTTTTCTTCTCTTTCTGCCTCTTCGAATAACGCTGTTATCGTTTGTAAAAACGGTCTCGATATGCTCGATTACGATCTCGAATTCATCCGCCATGCGAATAAAAGTATCGAGATTTCCTGTTGTTACTCAGGAGGATGGGTGCTGAAAAAACTTCTCGCCGCTCTCGATCAAAGAATGAAGGAATGTCCCGATTTGCAGGTCCATTTTATGACATTGGCCACGGTCTTTGACGAAGGGGATGACAAATTGATTGCCCAATTCCAAAAAGGCCATCCCAACTTCCACGCCGTCATCCCTGTGGAAGATATCGTCCTTCTCCCTAATTTCGGTTCAACAGCCCTCCATGTTAAAATGGTAGTGGTCGATGAGAAATATTTCTCTACGGGAGGATCGAATATGGATGAGGTGATGTGTTGTGATGGTACGTTCACCCAGCCTCGAAATAAAAAAAGAGGGTGGTTTGTAGGAGATCATATCCCTTCGGCACAACGCGATATGGATATTGTCGGCTCAGGTGATATTGCCAAAGAGATGAGGCTCTATTTCTACCAGCTCTTTGCTCTCTGGCAATCGTATTTTAACCATCGAAAATTCTTCTTTAAAACTCCTGAAAGTTTTAAAGACCAAACGGCTTATTTTCCCGTGAAAGAGGAAGACCA
>JBIOXR010000057.1:0-5661 GCA_044869735.1 Chlamydiales bacterium | reverse complement strand
GTCTGTTTTGAGCAGTTTGCAATCTCGTTGCAACATTAAACATCTTATCGAAGAGGGTCCCGCCAATAGCTTCAAAAAGAACTAGTCCGAATGCCCAGGTATCAAGTCGAGGTGATATCAGGTTCCGATCGAGTTTTATTTCAGGAGGTAGATAAGCTAGAGTACCTTGGAACTCCACATCGCGGTCGATTTCTCCTGCCATATCGAAATCTCCTAGGCGAGCTTTAACGGGATAAGTACTATGAGAGGATTTTAACATAATATTTTCCGGCTTAATATCGCCATGCACGATGTTCATGCCATGGAGAGCCGCCAAGGCTTCGGCTATTTGTGCACATAAATGAAGGAGAATATGTAAATCATACGTTTTTTTCTGGATGGCTTCGAGAAGATCGGATAGATCGCAATATTCAAGTAATACTCCCTTTACTCCTTTGTTCCTGTTTTCGAATACCGAATAAATTTTCAAGATATGGGGTAAATGAGCCGCGCGTTGATGGAGAGGGATCCCATCATCAAACAACCTAATTGCATTTGACACATCTTGTCTCGGCATACGAAGTACTTCTGTTCTCTTCTTTCTATAATTGTCCGCGACAAAAATATAATTAACTCCGCCTGGGGTAAGGGTTTTAGTAATTACACGCCTTATTTTCTTTCGTTGTCGACCATTAGAAGTAGGGTCTCGCTTTAACTGGAATCCTTGAACGGGGCCCTTTCCTTGGTAAAGAGAACTCAAATCAGAATCGATAAACGAATCTTTATCCTTATTTCGCTTAAAGATAGCCGTTATCTCCTCTTGCCTTTCATCTGTGTCTATGTCAATTGAACTCTCAGAGCCTTCTTCTTCCACTTTCTCCTTTTCCTTTGGCTTTTTCTCACTTGCAATGCTTTCTTCTGAGGAAGAGGAGGAAGACTCCCTTTCGGAAAAAGGAGGAGATGCTTCTTTAGCTTGGAGACGAGAAGCGCTCTCTTTTGCAGAGGAAGAAGATTCTTTCTCAGAAGGAGGAGGTTCTTCTTTTGGCTCCGGTTTCGACGTGACTTTCTCTTCAGAAGGAAGATTTTCTTGCGGAACTTTCGAGAGAGCCATTTTTTTTCGCAAAGCCAACACCCCCAAAGGAAAAAGGAGATGCACAAACACTCCCACGCCGCCGCATAAAGTGAGGGTAAGAGGAATCCCTTGCCAGGGTGAAACAAGAGTACAATGGAGAGATTGAAGCAAAGAGGGAGCTCCTGAAATCCCCCCTATTAAAGAGAGAGACCCCGTGAGCACGAGACCTAAAAAGATAAGTCCGGAGAGAACGAATAAAGCAACAGCTGTGATCTTTATCGCTGTTGTAATTTTAGGATGTTCTTGTGTTAGAATTGAAAGTTGCTGATGAAAAAATTGAATTCTAGGCATTTTAAAGCCAACGTTGTAAGAGTTTAAATGCAGCATCCATGGACATGCTGTCTGCAGGGTCTATAGTCAATAATCCTCGGATGGCGCTGACGATATCGTCACATCCTTCGAAATCTTCTAACTCTTTCTCCCTGGAGGTTAAGTGATCGTTTATTTCTTCAGGCAACGTTTCATCCCAATACTTTTTGGATTTATCAGTCACAAACCGAGCAGACACATGATTCAACCCTGTAGGAAAATGAGAACAAAAAACTGTGAAAAGAACGAGCCCAAAGGCCCAGGTATCAAGACGCGGCGATACGATCATGGGAATCCCAGCTTTTATTTCAGGAGGTAAATAGTGAAGGGTACCGCGAGCTGTTGGCACTTCGTCTCCTATATGTCCCGCCATATCGAAATCGCCGATACGCACTTTTACTGTGGAATCTCCTATGGAAGATTTTAATAAAATATTTTCTGGTTTAATGTCCCCATGCACTACTTTTGCCTTATGGAGAGCCACTAGCCCTTCGGCCGTTTGGGCGCAAAGATGGAGGAGAAGCTCCAATTCATACTTTTTCGATTCGAGAGCCTTGTAAAGATCTCCTTTGTCGCAATATTCAAGTAACACTCCCTTTGTATCTTCGTCCTCATTTTGAAAGACTGAGTAGACTTTCAAGATATGAGGAAGATGGGCCACTTTTTTATGAATAGGAATGCCAGAATCAAATAATTCTTCCGCACAATCCACATCACTTTTGGGGAGACGCAGTACTTCTGTTCGGTGTTTTCTATAATTATCTACGACAAAAAGATCATTGAGTCCTCCTGGAACTAACGTTTCAGTAATGACGCGCCTGAGCTTTTTCCGGGTCTTTCCATTGGGAGCCGGATCGCGTTTTAGTTGAAATCCTTCAACCTTGTCATTCCCTTCATAAAGAGCAGCTAAATCGTCATCTTTAAACTTCATTTCGCCATGGTGACTTTTAAAGATCTCTGTTATTTCCATCTGCACGTCATCGCAATCGATCGAATTTTCAGAACTCTCTTCTGAAGTTGCGAATGAAGAATTTCCAGGGGCAGGAGGAAGTTCTTTTTCGCTTTCTATTTTTTCATTAGGAATAACGGTAGGTGAAGAGGGGCGTTTCATTTTCCAAACCACTAGTCCTACGGGAATGAGGAGATGAAGCAGCGCTCCTGAACCACCAAAGACAGTGAGCGCGACGGGAAAACCTTCCCATGTCGAGAGGAGGGTGAAATGGAGCGATTGGAGTGGTCCTGCTGGCACTCCTCCCGCCAAGGAGAGAGATCCGGCGACTAAAATACTTAGACAAGCGACCCCTGAGAGAGTCAATACAACCAGCATCGTCACCTTTATATTCCTTGTCATTTTAGGATGGGTGGTTGCAAGAGTAGCTATTTGTGAGCAAAGAGTTGTTACTTTAGGCATGGCGACCTAGTGGTAGGAAAATAAATTGTATGATCGATTTGAGAAACTGCGGAGATTGAGGAGCTGTTCCACACCAAGTAATGCCTGCAGACAAAATGATTATCGCGCTTAATACGGCAAATACGACGAGCGCGCAGACAATCGCTTTTGTTGCTTTGGGATGGTTATGAGTAAGAGTGTAAAAATTATTTTTAATCGGTTGAATAAAAGACATTTAATGTGCTATTTTTTTAGATAAAATAATAACACAAATTTTATCATAAGTCAATTATGGTTAATGAAATATGTCTGCGAGTGGAAGAATGGACTCCAAGGCTGTAAAATATTTTTTTACAAGAACCCCTTCTCTTAATCAATGGATCTTTTCTGTTTCAGTTTCTTAAAGCCACGGACGTAGTCGGATAACCGCCTCTTTCAGAGTAAGCCTCTCCTCTGGATCAAATGCTAATAATCCTCTAATCAGATCAGCGATTTCTTTACTTGCTTTGAAATCTACTAGCTCCTTCTCTTTGCTCTGGAGGTTGTCTTCTATATATTTAGAAAACTCTTGCTCCCAAAACTCTTCTGTGGCTGTAGAAGAAACTCGTAAGTCGGAAGTATATATTTTTATGGGAAGATCTTGAATAGAACAAAAAACCTGGAAAAGAACAAGTCCAAATGCCCAAGTATCGAGTTTAGGAGATACCTCCATTTTACCCCATTTTATTTCTGGTGGTAAATAGCCGAAAGTACCTTGCACTGAGTCGAGTTTCGCTCCAATTTTTACGGCCATATCGAAATCGGCCACACGTATTTTCACAGAATAGGAACTCTTGGATGATTTTAACAACAGATTTTCTGGCTTTATATCACCATGTATAATCTTTTCCCTATGAAGCGCTGCTAAAGATTCGGCTGTCTGCGCACAAAGATGGAGAAGAAGATCTAAAGAATATTTCTTGGCTTTGATTGCTTCTTCAAGGTTACCCTTGTCGCAATATTCAAGGAAAGCGCCTCTGGTAACCCCAAGTACTGAATAAACCTTTAAGATATGAGGAAGATCTGATACCCGTTGATGGATGGGTATCCCTGAGTCAAACAATCCGTCTGCATATTCTACATCAGCCTTTGGGATTCGCAATACTTCCATTCTCTCTTTTCTGTAATTGTGTGCTATAAAAAGGTCATTGACTCCGCCAGGTTTAAGCGTTCCTGTAATCACTCGCCTTATTTTCTTTCGCTTCTTGCCCTTGTAGGGAGTGCGTTTTAATTGAAAACCTTCAATTTCTTTTTTCCCTGAGTAAAGAGTTGTTAATTCTTCATCCTTAAACCACATTTCACTCTTATTTCTCTTAAAAATAGCAGTTATTTGCTGATGCTTTTCGTTTCGATCCTCATCCGAACTCTCCTCGATCTCCTCTTGCTCTAACTCAGGTTCTAAGTTAAATTTCACTCTTTTTTTATGAGGGGAAACCGACTTAGAAGAAGAAGTAGAAGATTCTTTCTCAGAGGGTAGGGGTTTTTCTTCAGCAGGGAGAGATGTTTCTAGATGCTTTTCTTCGCTTTCGGAGTGAGAGCATCCCATTTTTTTCCTAAAAGTCACCACTCCTATAGGCAACATAAGGTGCAAAATCAATCCCGTCCCACCCACTATCGTCATGATAATAGGCACAGGAGACACAAGATTAGAATGGAGAGATTGGAAAAGAAAAGGAGTTCCCGAAATACCCCCTATTAAAGAGAGGGATCCTGTAAGGAAAAGGCCAAAAAAGGCCATCCCCGAAATACTTACTAGCGCTACGGTCGTTACTTTAAGGGCTGTAGCCTTTTTAGGATGATTGTTTTGAAAAATAGATAGTTGCTGGCAAAGAGAGGTTATTCTTGGCATTATTCCAAATTAAATTTTTCTTAAGGATACTACAAAATTTTAAATAAATCAATTAGTATAAATTACTTAAGAAAATAGCATTCACAGCTTTTAGATTTGAAAATTTTATGTATCTCGAAAATATTTGGATTAAGCGAGCTCAGCTCATAGGAAATAGGTCGGCTAACGGAAGAATAAAGTCTAATCTTATTATATAATCTTTTATATAGGAAAGAACGGCGCTTCTCTTCTCTTCAATCAAAGTCCCGAGGGCTATTCTTTTATATTGCGTTGAGAGGAGACTTTCTAAACAGAGGAGCAGATCGGCTCTAGCTTGCTCGTTAAAAGAAATATTATATAAGCTTCTGCTAAAAGTTTTTTTTATTGGCATTTCTATTACCTCCCTTCTTAGAGCCGTTAACACCCCTATGGAAGACCAGGGGGAACGGGTAGTAGTATGGGTAAAGTCTTCGGCTAATAGACTTACTAATGTAGTTACAATATATGATTTAGTTTTCTTATGGAGAAAATAGTAACTATTTCCGTAAACGATATCGACATAATTAAGAGGATGGAGAGCAACACTTAATTGCCCATGTTTTGAAAGGACCTTGTCTTCATCCATCCAAATACCCATATGGGTAAGCGTAATGGAATCTAGAGTATTGCAGCAATAAACCACCAAATCGCCCCGTTGTGGCATTGCAACAGGTTTATATCCCCATTGGTAAAAATCTGCAAAGGAGCAATCCTCCCAGATCTTTCCATTTTTTCTAAAGATTGTTTCGAAGGCATTCGTTTCATTTACCATATAAAAAGCGTAGTCATAGCAAATGGGCAATAGCGAAAGAGGTGCACTGCTTTGGTCTTCCGGAAAAGCTGTTTTAAGATCGTCCTTTGAAAAATGGAAAATGGACTGGTAAGGCAGCTGCTTTTCCTCATAAAGGAACTTCCTCTTCCACCGCCCGATGACTTTTTTATCTA
>JBIOXR010000056.1:0-15783 GCA_044869735.1 Chlamydiales bacterium | reverse complement strand
CCCAGGCTTCACTGCTTTCATCCCCTGGAGTTACAAACCCAATCGCACGGCATTGCGCCGTAAGGTTAAAAGTTGGATTGGTCCCGATGCCTATTTCCGGATTTTGGCCTTCTCTCGGGTTTATCTGGATAATTTCGACCATATCCAAGCTTCGTGGTTTGCAGAAAGTAAAGATATCGGTATAGAAGCTCTTCAATATGGAGCTGACGACTTTGGAGGAACGCTTCTAGAAGAAAATGTCCACCGTGCGACCGGTTGGATTAATCATATTGATATCAATCTCATTCTAAAAATGATACGTAAAGCCGGTTTCGAGCCTGCTGAGCGCGACCCTCTCTACAATATTTTGCGCACCTTTGAAGGTATCGAAGCAGTCGATGTACCTCAGGAGCAAAAGGTAGTAGAACCCGACCTGATCCCTTATAATATAGAAGCTAGCCAGATAACTTGAAAATTTTACAATTTGGCCAGCGCGAAAGTTCCCGCGATTGAACGATCGTCAGTGACCCAATAATTAAGTCAATATGGGGTCACTGACGATCGTTCAAGCCCGGGACTTTGGCGCAGTCCAAATTGTAAAATTTTCAAGTTATCTGGCTATAATCTTGGCAGATCATGTCGGCAGCAATCTCAAAATCGTGAGCTTCTACATTTAACCAACGAAATGAGGGTTCTTTGCGGAACCAAGTAAATTGCCGTTTGGCATAGTGATGAGAGGCAGTTTTGAATTTTTGTAAAAAATTCTCAAAATCTTCTTTGCTCTGAGGGGTGTCGAGAAAATCGAGCGCTTGGCGGTAACCAATGGCTTGAGCTGCAGAACGATTACTTCTCAACCCTTGCTTTTCAAGAGCTTTCACCTCTTCTATCAATCCCTCCGCTACCATCTTTTCGCACCGCTCATCAATTCTTTCATAGAGTATTTTGCGTGGTCGATATAAAAACCACGAGTGGTAAATATAATCGGGCAATTGCTTGTTTCGTTTCCAATCCAGGTCACTTACTTTTTTCCCGGAAATGGTTATGATTTCTAAAGCTCTGATTATCTTTTGCTTATCGTTTTTCGTGATGGTTTTCGCATACTCGGGATCTAACTCCAGGACCTTTTGAAAAAGGGCTTCCTGTCCTCTTTCTTCCATCTCTTGTTCGAGTGTGCGTCTCACATCCGGAATGGAAGGAGGCCCTGGTGGAGGGCCATGAAGTAAAGCCCTAAAGTAGAATCCCGATCCTCCCACGACAATCGGGACTCTATCTCTAGCTAAAATCGATTCACAAGCTTGCTTGGCTTCATAGAAAAAATCGACGACATTAAATGATTCTTGGATATGGCGGATATCAATGAGATAATGAGGTACGCGGGCCCTCTCTTCGGGCGTTGCTTTGGCAGTCCCAATATCCATCCCTCTGTAGACTTGGGCAGAATCGGCGGAGATGATTTCTCCACCTAACATTTCGGACAATAAGAGAGAAAGGGCCGTTTTTCCGCATGCCGTTGGCCCCGCTAGCAAAATAATTTTTTTAGGTTTCGTTTTCTCTTTTTTGAAGATTTTTTCTTCTAGGGGGGTCAATCCTTTCTTTTTTTCACATGTAGTAAAAATGCTACCCCCTATCCCATATGACCAAAAGACTCTTCCTCAGAAGGATAAATTTCAAGAACTCGATCAAATCCTGCCATTTTGATCACCTCCATCACCTCATCATTGAGCTGACACGCAACAACCTTACCTTCGAGATTTTTTAGCTTTTTCGACACGGAAAGAATGAGACGCATTCCCGCACTACTAAGATAATCGACTCCGCCAAGATTGAGTATTAATTTAAAATGACCCGAGTCGATAATCGAAGAGATTCTTTTTTCGAGTTGCGGCGAAGAGGCTGCATCGAGGCGCCCATCTACGCGAATGACGACCACATCTCCTTTTTCTTCGACTTTTGTATCCATTCACACCTCTATGACTAAAGAACACACTCTCATTATCGCTAGTGAAATAATAAATTCAATCTTTCGTTGAGGCAAGTGTTTCTCTTACCCAATCTAAGTAGGCATGATTCCCTCCAGAAATGGGGGTTTGAATTATTTCTGGTACCTCATACTTTGTGTTTTCAAGAATGATCCTTTTGACGGCTTCAAATTTAGAAGCCAGTGTTTTAAAAATGACTTTGGACTCTTGCTGCGTATCGAGCTGATCGTTCCATAAAAAAACCGACTCGATCCAAGGAATAATGTTTGCACAAGCCACCAACCGTTCGTTGACGAGAATGCGCGCTACCTTGCGAGCCTCTTCAAGACTACCACAGGTCCAGTGGATGTGGATCAATTCTTCTTTTTCGTCTTCGCACATAAACAATCCTTTTCAACCTGAATCAACTATAAATGCTAAATCGACAAGGCGCATGTCAATGATATAGTCTCCTGCCTCTAGGTGCTTTTTTAATTCTTTCCAGTTGCGCCATTGTTCACGATAAGAGGGGGCGTTTAACCGCAAAGTTTTCTCACCTTTTTCTTTAAGCTTAATCGTGATCTCTTCTTTCCCTAAATTCTCCTCGTCAAAGTGGGAAATATCTATCATCTGAAGACTCTCTTTCTCTTCTTGGGAAAAAAGCGCTAGTATCGACGATACAATACCAATTTCTTCTTTAGCAATTGTATTCCCCCAAATAGGGGTATAGTTCTTTTTCATAGGCAAGTAAACAAGAGGGATTCGTTTAGGCATATAAAAAGGAAAGTAAGGAAATAAGACTCCTTCAGAATCGATTACAGTATTAGTAAAATTTCCGATAACGGCAATGGGAACTCGCATTTCATAGTCTACGAGAATCCATCCCCCCCTCTTTTTTTTTACCATCGCCTTTTTAATGACTGGATGAGAAGAGAGTTTTAATGTCGCTGCCTTGTCGTTAAATGAAAGGTACGATTTGGTGGAATCGGTGGAAAGACCCAATATTTCTGCTATTTGCTCTCCTCTCAGACCCGTTTCAGGAAGAATAATTCCACGAATTGTGGAAAAGCGAAAAAAACCTCCATCGAGTATCCAACGCACCCCATAAAAAATGAGAAGAAGGAAAAGTATAGAAATTAAGATGGTGGCACAGGCCTTTTTTTTTGAGTAGACGATCTCCTCTTTCACATCACATCGAGCTTCCCATGGCGGTTTTTTTTCCTATCCCGTTGGAGAGCTAAGAGTACTAACTTGTCGAAAATGGCTTCGAAACTTCCCAAAAGGTTTTTAAAAATTCTAGGGAAAAGACTTTTAGCTGTCATCCCTGGAATCGGATTAATTTCCAAAAACCAAAACGACCCCTTCTCATCGAGGAAAAAATCGACCCGTGCCATCCCCGTGCATTGGCACGCCTGATAAGCGATAAGAGCCATCTCTTTTCCCTTTTTTAGAAGTTCGTCTCTAATATCCGCTCTTTCCGCTTTTCGGATGGGATTCGCACCGTACTTGCCTTGGTAGTCGTACGCCATCTCCATTGAGAATATCTCTCCAGGAGGAGCAACTTCTATAAATCCTACATCATTGCCCATGACGGGAAATTCTAGTTCTCGGCACCCTTCCATCGATTTCTCGGCCATCAAAGCTGTATCGTATCTAAACCCCTGATCGGCCGCGATCGAAAGCTCCTCCTTTGCGCCTACTCTTTTTACCCCTACCGTAGAGCCGAGATGAATAGGTTTCAAAAAGAGTGGATAGCCGATTTCTAATTCTATTTTTCTCTCGATTTCTTCTTTTTTCTCTTTCCACTCCTCTACGTCAAAAGAGAAAAAAGGAGCCGTGGGCACACCCGCTTTGGCAACGAGAATTTTCGAAAGAGCTTTGTCCATCGCAATGGCACACCCGCGGAAATCGCTCCCTACATAAGGTTTATCCAAAAGTTCAAACAACCCCTGCAATGTTCCGTCCTCGCAAAGAGGGCCGTGCATGATGGGAAAAAGTAGGTCACAACGATATATTTCTTCCAAAATAGAAGCAGAGAGGGGTCTTCCTTTTTCAGCAGGAGAAGTTGATGTAGACCAATATCCTTCCTTATCTATTAAAAAATGGATCTGATCATACCAGATGCTTCGCAATGACTCTTTCACGAGCTTCGCTGAACGAAGTGATACCTCATGTTCACACGATTTCCCACCTTCAATGACGCCGACGACAAATTTTTTCGGAAAAAAGGAGGGGAGAGCCTGAGCCAGGGTATCGGCTTGCGAAGTAATCGATCCCGCTCCTAAGAAAACGACGACGTCATGTGGTCTTAAAAAGGAGAGCAAACCGCTTGCCCCCGTTTCAGGGAAAAAATGGAGAGGCACTGATGAATGTTGCATAATCGCAGCAGCCAACCTCTCTTTACTAACGTTCTCTATAGGCATTTCCGATGCGGCATAAATGTCGTCCAAGAAGAGAAGATCGGCCTCTTCAAAAGATTTAGCAAACTCCTCGAGGTAGTCTCGCGTCCTAGTATAGCGGTGGGGTTGAAAAACAGCGATAAGACGGCGAGGGGTTATCGCCTTCTTAATCCCTCTAAGGGTAACCTTAATTTCTGTGGGATGGTGAGCATAGTCATCGATCACGAGTATCGAAGAGGTACATGCCTTTATCTCGCAACGCCTTTTAACACCTGCAAAATTTAAGAAGGCCTCCCTGATCGGGCTTTCCTCAATCCCTAGGCGTAGGCATAAACCCCATACGGCGGCTGCGTTTAGCGCATTGTGTTTACCGGTAAGCGAGAGCTCGATGTCTTTATAAGTTGTACCTTCAAAAGTTAAATCGAAGACACTTTTCCATTCCAACTGACGGTAATTTTGAATGCGAAGAAGAGCTTTTGACGAAAACCCATACCCCACTCCCTGGTCTTTGACAAGAGCCTCCAGATGTGGATCATCGATGCAATAGAAAAGGAGATCTTTTGAGGTAATACCGGAGATAAATTGAGAATATGAAGCAAAAATATTAGCTTCATTGTGAAAAAAATCGAGATGTTCCCTCTCTATTCCTGTCACAATGGCTCCAAAGGGGCGATATTTTAAAAAAGAGCCATCGCTTTCGTCAGCCTCAGCAATGAAATCACTCCCTTTTCCTGCTCTTCCATTGGTTTTCTCTTTTCTCAGCATGCCCCCCAGAGCAAACGAGGGATCTTTCCCTGCTTTGATAAAAACAGAGGTAAGAAGGCTTGAAGTCGTCGTCTTACCATGAGTTCCCGTCACCACAAGAGTGCGGTATCCTTCCATAAGAAGAGCTAGAAGATCCGATCGATGGAATAAAGGGAGTTTTTTTTCTAGGGCTTCGACAAATTCGGGATTATTTTTCGCTATTGCAGAACTGTAAACGATGCCCGCTGTAGAAGGCAAAAAATGGGGAGAATGTCCCTCGCAAATAAGAGCTCCTCTTTTTTTCAATGCCTCCGTGTAGCTGCCCAGGAAGAGGTCACTGCCAGAGACTTTGATGTTTCTGTCGAGGCAGATATGCGCTAGTGCGCTCATGCCGACTCCACCGATTCCGATAAAATGCAATTCTTTCATCCTTGCTCACCAAGAAGGATCTTGGTAAATGGAGGTCGTGGGTTCGACTCTTTATATACCGCGATCTGTTTTTTGATTTTTCCCAGGTCTTGTACCATTTTCAAAATGTGGTGGGCAACCAGTTTTGGCGTTGCCTCTTCTTCGCTCAGCATCTCTCCTCCCCTCACTACTTGAGTAAAATGGCATCCATTTTTCGTCTGATGATCTTCAGTAGCTCGTGGGTAGGGAATAAGAAGAGCAGGAGTGGTATACGTAATACTTTCGCAGATGGAGTTAGCGCCTGCCCTTTGAACAGTCATATGGGCAATTTTCCATGCAAGATGGATATTTTTTTCAAACTCGGTAACAAACGAGGAGATATTTAATTTCTCGTAGATCTCTTTGGCCTTTGACGATTCGATTTTGTCTCCTGTTAGATGGATGACTTGAAATTCGGATAGCGAGCATTTGAGCTCCTCACATGCCCCCAGGAAAAGGGAGTTGATTTTTTTTGCCCCCTGAGAACCACCGAAAATAAGAAGTGTCAATTTTTTCTCGTCGAGAGAAAAATAGTGATAGGCTTCCCTTTCCTCACCACTCTTCACGGGAAGAGAGGTAAGGAATGTCTTCCCTTTTAAATAGGAAGCAGCCTCGGGAAAAGTCAAGGCTATCCCTTCAGCTAAGGGGGCAAAGAGACGATTTACTTTGCCTGGGATGGCGTTTTGCTCGTGGAGAAAGAAGGGAATCTTACAGGAGAGAGCTCCGAGCAAAAGAGGAAGGGTATAAAAACTCCCAAAGCCTACAATGAGGTCGGGGGCGAAACGTTTTATAACTTTACGACTTTTTACCACTCCTTGGACTATCTTCATGCCCCCCCGAATGACTTTTAGCGGTTGTCGCCACGAAAAAGTAGCACAGTCGATCTCTTCAAATGGGAAATTACGGTCAAAATAGTGGTTTTTTCTAAGTCCTCCTCCTACAAAGAGGACCTCTTTCCCCTTGTCCATCAATTCGATGGCCAAACTTTGAGCGGGAAATAAATGGCCTCCTGTACCACCTGCGCTGATGATGATCTTCTGCCTCTCATCCATTTTCCCAAGCTCCTTCTCGAGAGGAAACTTTTAAGATGAGGGTAGAGGCAAGAATATTTGCTATTAGAGAAGTTCCTCCTTGGCTAAAAAAGGGGAGATTTACCCCTTTGCTAGGCAGCAATCCCGAAACGACGGCGAGATTCAAAAAAGATTGAATGGTGATTAAAAAGGTTAGGGCACTCGCTATATAGCAAGCTTCAGATGAAGAGGCTTTTAAAGCGATGGAAAATCCTCCAATGGTAAATAAGAGATATAAAGTGACTAAAAGGAGCATCCCCGAAAAACCAAATTCTTCGGCAAAAATAGCTGCAATATAATCATTTTGTGCTTCGGGAAGATAGGTCAGCTTTTGGAGGCTTTCTCCTGCCCCTTTTCCCCACAATTTGCCAGAACCAGCAGCAATTTTTGCCTGATATGGTTGATGGCCCTTGCCTTTGAGATCCAACGTTGGATCGAGATAGACAGAGAGCCTAGCCTGGACATAGGGAATGCGCAAAGCGCATGCCCCTCCTATTAAAGCGAGAGCCAATACGGGCAGTGCCCAATATTTCCACGAAATTTTCGTGAGAAAAAAAAGAGGAAGAAGAGTGAGTCCCATCACGGCGGCTGTTCCATTATCTGGTTCAATCATAACGAGAAAAATGGGCAAGGATAAAAGGGTTGCAATTTTGAAAAAAGAGAGAAAATCGATAGTGCTCCCTTTAAAAGTGCGAACATATTCGATAAAAACGAGGGGATTAATCACTTTGGCGAATTCGGAGGGCTGAAATGTGAAGGAGCCAATCCCGATCCACCTTCTTGCTCCTCCTCGGAGGATCCCTACTTTTGGAATTAATACCATGACAAGCAAGAACAGCAAAAAGAACAGCAAAGGGAAACTAATTTTAAGTATGTTTCTCTCCCCTATTTGCCAGACGACAAAAGCACCCAATACTCCAAGGCAAGCATACATCAACTGACGGATCAGGTCGTGATGCATGCTTTTGCCAAGGGAACGGTCGAGAACTTCAGCCGAAGAAGTGTTAAATACCATCATCAATCCCAAAGAGAAGATCAAGCAGATAGAGATGATAAAGAGCAACCGCATACAAAGAGCTTAGAGAGTGTCTTAACGCAAACGCAGCTTATCCCCAGGGCGAAGGCGTCGCGCCTTTTTTTCATCGAGATCGTTTAACCGCAATAACTCTTCGAGTTTAATCCGGTTTTTAGATGCAATCAACCAAGGGTTATCTCCCTCTTTAACCACATAGAACTCCGCAGTAGGAGTAGAGGCCGCAGGTTGGGGCTTTGCAGCTACAGCCGTTTTTTTCCCGGGGATTTGCAGTACTTGTCCAATTTTGAGTTGGGTGCTTGTCAAATGATTGACATTCATTATAGCTGCTACTGTTGTCCCATGAGAGTGGGCTATTTTCTCTAGTACATCCCCCTTCTTGACTACAAATTCAGTCGTTTCCGGAGCCGCTGGCTTGAGCTCTTCTATCTGCTGCATCTGAGGCGATACACTAGCCAGAGGAGAGGCCTCAATGGGCTTAGGGACAGTAAATGTCTCTACACTCTCTTTGGCCGTTGCCATTTCTTGGGGCAAAGAAGGGGCCACATATTGGCTCAAAATTTCTTCTAGTTCCTCTGCCGGTGATTTTACCGACTCTTCTTGGAAAGCAATAGGCGCAGAAGAGAGCATTCCATTTTCTGGTTTGGACTCTTTTTCTTTAGAACGACTACTAGTTGCAAACAAAATCATCAGAAGGGCGGCGTTCACTAACACCGCGATTATGATAGTATCTCGACGGCTCATGGCTTTTTCTCCCACTCATGGACTAACTGTTTAAATGTCTCCCCACGCTGCTGATAATCTAAAAACTGATCATAACTACTGCAGGCAGGGGAAAGTAATATGGTATCTCCTGTCTTTGCGAATTCTAAAGACCTTTCAAAGGCAGCCTTTAAGTCTGGTAGCTTTTCGACGGCAACAACGGGACCAAGAACTTCAGCTATTTTACTTGCGGCCTTTCCTATCGCAAATACCCTTTTGACTTTATTTTTAATTATGGGGTGCAACTCTGCGAAGTCTCCTCCTTTGTCAATTCCCCCCATGATTAATAAAAGAGGAGGAGGAAGCGCGTCAAGGGCATGATGCACGGCAGATACTGTGGTTGCTTTACTATCGTTGATGAATTGTATCCCCCTCGATGTGCCTACATATTCGCGGCGATGGGGTAGGCCACCAAAGCTCAAGTACCCTTGTATAAATTCTTCTTCGGAGAGGCCTGCAAGCCGGCTTAGGGCGCAAGCTGCTTGCAAATTCTCCTCTTCCATTACTCTTCGCTTATCTCTATATCTCAGGAGGGAAAAGGAATCAATACTTTCTTCAAGAGGAGAGACGGTTTTCCCTTGCGGCAAAAAAGAAGAATAACAAAGCCTCTCTTTCTTCCTTAAAAAAAGAGGAGCTTTTGCTTTGAGGCAATGAGCGATTTGGAACTTGGCGCGTACATATTCCTCATAAGAAGTATGGCGATCGAGGTGATTAGGGGTGATATTTAAAATCACAGCAGCATCGAAATAGGGGGCGTCAAGCATTTCAAGTTGGAAAGAACTGATCTCAAGGACATAAAAATCAATATCTTGAGAAATTAATGTGAGAAGAGGTGTTCCGACATTGCCACAAGCGAGCACCTTTTTACCAGCCTTGCTTAATACATGCTCTGTCAAAAGGGTGGTCGTTGTTTTTCCATTCGATCCCGTGATGGCAAATACTTTTGCTTCTTTATGGCGCATGGCCTCGAGCCCTAGCTCAAGTTCACTCGTGATTTTTATTTCTTTTTGTCGTGCCTGCAGCACGAGCAAGTGAGTGGGTGGAATACCGGGAGATTTAACAAGTATATCGTTTTTTTCTAACTCAAATCCTTGTTCAGGATAGATGGGTAAGTGAGGAAAGCGACTCCTTAAGCTCTCTACATTCTGGTCGACCGCGACACAATCCCATTTTTTATCGAGACAGTAGTCAGCGACGCTCTTTCCACTCACTCCCAGACCCAAAATTACATATCTATTTCCCATATCACTGGAACTTGAGAGTTGCTACACCAACAATGGCTAATAATAGCCCTAATATCCAAAAGCGCAATACAACCTTTGTCTCATGCCAACCTTTGTATTCAAAATGGTGGTGGATAGGAGCACATAGGAAGATTCTTTTTTTATTTCTTAACCGGTAACTCCCCACTTGCAAAATAACAGATACACCTTCGATCACAAAGACACCCCCAATGAGAACTAATAAGATCTCTCTCTTTAAAAGGACGGCCGACACTCCCAACAGTGCCCCCAAAGTCAAGGAGCCTGTATCTCCCATAAACACTTGAGCAGGATACCCATTGTACCAGAGAAATCCGAGGCATGCTCCTACGACGGCAGAGAGGAAGACGGCAATTTCACCCGCTCCTTCGATATAGAGAATATTCAAATACCTGGCGACATCGAGATGGTTACTTAAAAAAGCAATGATGGCAAACGCACTTGCTGCTAACATGACAGTACCAGTAGCCAAGCCGTCTAAGCCATCGGTGAGATTCACCGTATTCGATGTCCCAACGATGACAAAACAGAAAAAAAGGGCCATGCCTACGAGGGCAATTCCCTTACATTCAAAAAGGGAATGTTTCATAAAAGGAAGATAGAGGCGTGTGGCATATTCTTTTGTCGACAAGACTGCTAAAGAAGAGAGTTTTTTTTCTCCATTATTGAGCTTTCTTACCTCTTTGGCTGTGGGAGGAGAAAACCACTGCCCAAAATGGAGAGATTCGTTTACGGGTGAGGAGAGGAGATAAACGGAAACAAAAGAAGAGAAAATCCCTTGAAAAAGGAGCTTTTGTTTACCAGATAGCCCTTTGACGCTTTTACTAGTGAACTTACTATAGTCATCAAAAAAACCGAGCATTCCTATACAAAGGATGGTCGCGAATAGAACAAGAGTAAATGAACACTGAAGGTCCATCCAAAGTAAAAGAGAGGAGAGGAGTGCGCAAAGGATAATCACTCCCCCCATCGTAGGGGTATCATTCTTCTTGGAGTGGAGTTCTCCCAGCAAAGGGCAATCTTCTTTGCGGACTCTATCGCCAATTTTCCATTCATAGAGCTTCCGAATAAAGAATTTACCAAAAAAAATAGTGAAGAGAAGAGAGAAGATAGCAGCACAGGCCATCCTTGTAGAGCAATATTCAAAAAGAGTCGGGACTTCCCACCCCCACACCTCTTTTAAAAAACGGAAAAGCAATAATAACATGTTATTAATAGAGTTCTAGTAAAAGGTCTAGGGAGAGCGCGCGGCATCCTTTTAGTAATACGACATCTCCCTTTTGCAAATGCCCCTTGAGATCCCTTTCAAGGGCTTTTCTATTGGGATAAAAAAAGACGGGGCGATTATTTTTCTTCCATATTTTTTCCATAATAGAACATCTCTCTCCAACACATAGCAAGGTATCAATGTGCATCAATGCCATTTCTGCAACGGCTGCATGTTCTTTTTCAGAAAAAATACCAAGATCATCCATTTCGCCAAGAATGGCAATTTTTTTTCCTTTTCCTTTCGTTGAAGGAATGTGTTCTATGGCTTTTTTCATAGCTTCGGGACTGGCGTTATAGGCATCGTTGATAAAGCAGATGTCTCCTTTCTCAACTCTTTCAAATCGCATTGGAGGGAGAGAAAGCAAAGGGATGACATGCAGCAATTTTTCCCAAGGGACTTCTACCATCCGAGCCAGTGCGAGCGCACCTAAAAAGTTAATGTCATGGGCGGGATGGGGAAGAGGAAGAGGAAATTCTAAAGGAGCCTCCCCTTTGACAAAGACTTTTACGACAGTTCCCTCTCTTCTTAAAAAGAAATCGGCAGCAGGATGATTCACAGAATATGAAATTTTCTTGCACGTGCCACTTTCCATTACCTCTTCCTTATGCACAAGATCGTGAGGATAGAGCCCATAAATAGTAGAAGAGCGGGAAAAAATGGAGGCTTTTTCTCTGGTTATAGCACGAAGCCCTTCAGGAAATTGGGCCCCATGTTGCAGATCGACATGAGTAAGGAGGGCGACAGTAGGGGGAGCGATTGCGACGAGCCGAGCAATATCACCTGGCTCGCTCATCCCCATTTCGAGGATGAGATATTTCACCTCCTCGGTATTCAAAACGGTGAGAGGTAGAGTCACCTTACTATTGTAGCTCAATGGACTAGCCGCGCTCTTCCAATGGGAGCCAATCAAGGTGGCAGCAAACTGCTTGGCCGTCGTTTTTCCAATCGAACCAGTAATGGCCAAGACCTTGGTCTCGCTCTTTTGTAAAAATTCCCTAGCAAGCGTTTGTAATGTGGCGAGCACATCTTCTACATAGAGTGAAGGAAGGTCGTAGGTGCTCCCTTTGAAATCGCGGCTTACGACAAGGCCTGAGGCCCCTTTTTGACGAGCTTCGCCGATAAAATCGTGGCCATCCACTTTTTTTCCCTTCAAGGCAAAAAAAATGGAGCCTGGGGTTACAAACCTGCTATCAATGGCTGCTCCAGAGACAAGGGTAGAGGAGGGGTGGTATTTCCCTAAAATTTTTGCAAGAAAATGGAAAGGAAGCGATCTCACAGGTGACGGAAGGATCTCGTAAATTTCACTATAGATAAAATCGACATTCAAAACTATTGAGTTTTTCATCCTTGGCTGTTACTTTTATGCCATTGGTGGCATAGCCAAGTGGTAAGGCAGGGGCCTGCAAAGCCCCCATCCCCAGTTCAAATCTGGGTGCCACCTTTTCCTTTTTTATGCTTTTTCTTGTAGCGACCCCCATTGGCAACCTTGCCGACTTTTCGCCTCGTGCTGTCGAAACCCTAAATGGCTGTGATTATATTCTTTGTGAAGATACCCGCCATTCTGGGATTCTATTGAAACACTTCGGGATCAAAAGGCCAACGAAGAGTTTTCACCGGTTCAATGAAGCAAAAATGGAAGGGGCCATTATCAAAGATCTTAAAGAGGGTCTCACCATCGCTCTTATCGGAGATGCCGGTACACCACTTATCAACGATCCCGGAGAACGGTTAGTGCGCAAATGTCAAGAGGAAAAAATAAAGGTAAGTGCCATCCCAGGCCCTTGCAGCCCCATTACAGCCCTAATTCTTTCTGGTTTTCCTACGGATCGCTTCCAATGCGTTGGGTTTTTACCTCGCACCAAAGGAAAATTAAATAAAGCCCTAGGAGAATTTCTCATCTACCCCGGCACTACGATTTGTCTCGAATCGCCTTATAGAATCCTTGCCACATTAAAAGCACTCCATCTACTAGCTCCTCAGCAAAAAATAGCCATTGCGAGGGAACTGACGAAAAAGCATGAAGAGATGTTGCATGGCACGCCTGAAGAACTCCTCACCCATTTTAATTTGAAGCCACCCAAGGGAGAGCTGGTATTTTTGCTATCGGGTCAAAGAGAGAAAAGCAAAACATTAAAATTCAAACAACAGCGATAGTAAGAGGCAAGGGCTGCGAGTTGAAAACTAATGTCCTCTTGATTATTCAAAATAGTGTCAAAAGATTTCTGAAGTTCAAGCACTGTCGTCGATCTCCAAAAATGATTTGTCGCGAGTAGAAGATATTTATTCCCATTGGATGAATAGACATATTTGTTATTTTCCAAATTAGCATCGAGATAATAGCGCGTTATCGAATCCCTACCATCAATAGACACTTGAGCGATCATCGAAGAAGAATGAAGAGTCTTACTCCAATAGAGTGCACCACGGGTATCACCCCTGTGAATGATCCAGAAAGTAGACTGATAAAAAAAGACTAAGCAAAAATTGACATTTCCCCCAGGATAACGCAAAAGAGAGCGATGGATGGCGTTCCATATACACTTTTCAGGTTCATTGGAGATAAATTTTTCCCCAAAGGAGCTGTTGATCTCTTCTTGAAAAATTTGAGGTAACTCTATTTCAAAATTCAATTTCTTTTCTTGGATCTCAGCTTCAAATACTCCATAGAGTGTTCCTTGAACGCAATTCGGTATCGAAATCTTACAGTCTAAAATTTTTCCCGTGCGTCTGATTATCATTTCGAAAATCGCTTCGATCAATTCTACTTTAAATTTTTTATTTAAATCATTTAATTTAGAGACTTTAACTTTAGGATCTAGATAAAAAACGGGGCAAAGTGTAAACAGGCAAGGGAGAGCGTTTCCCCCCTCCTTTTTTTTTAATAATCCCTGCATCAGCGCAGCTGTACGATCTTTCTCAATCGCACTGTTAGTCTCTCCCACACTAGTCGTTGCAATGGATAACATGTAACACCCTATAAAAAAATGTGTTGAAATTTAATTTTTTATTAGAATTTTTACAATCTTCTTTAGTTTCCTATTGCATATAAACAGTTTTGCCATGCAAAATCCCAAAGGTTAATTTAAACGTAAGGGTGATGCTATGGCCGATGCAAAGGAAATTATCTTTGAAGAAGAAGCTCGCAATAAGCTTGCCAAGGGAATTTTACAACTCGCCGAGGCAGTTAAGACTACTTTGGGCCCCAAGGGGAGAAATGTCGGTATCGAAAAGGGATGGGGAGCGCCGAATATCACAAGTGACGGAAATACGATAGTTAAGGACATTGAACTTCCCGATCAATTCGAAAATATGGGCGTCGCATTAGCTAAAGAGGTCGCCGCTAAGTTAAAAGAAAAATGTGGCGATGGAACCACCACTGGAACCTTACTTCTCAATGCCTTAGTTCAAGAAGGTGTCAAATATATCACTGCCGGCATTAGCCCTATTGGATTGAAAAGAGGGATGGATAAGGCTTTAGCTGCCATTGTGAAAGAAATAGAAAAGAATGCTGTTGCAGTCAAACATGCAGATGAGATCAAAAACATCGCCACCGTTTCAGCATCTGGCAACAAAGAAATTGGTGAAACTATAGCTAAAGCTATTGAAAAAGTTGGAAAAGAAGGCGTGGTCACTATTGAAGAAGCCAAGGGAACCGAAACGACTATCGATATTGTGGAAGGAATGCAATTTGATAGAGGTTATGTTAGCCCCTATTTCTGCACCAACACCGAGAAAATGCAAGTCGAGATGCACTCCCCTTTTATCCTCCTCGTCGACAAAAAGATTAGCTCCATCCAGGAGCTCCTTCCGATCCTCCAAACGGTGGCTACCTCGGGAAAAGAGCTATTAATCGTAGCAGAAGATGTCGAGGCCGATGCTTTAGCTACACTGGTTGTTAATAAGATCCGCGGAATTTTAAAGGTAGCTGCGGTCAAAGCTCCTGGTTTTGGCGATAGGAAAAAAGCGATGATGCAAGACATCGCCATCTTGACAGGCGCTACAGTGATCACTGAAGAGGCTGGAATTTACTTGAAAGATGCGAAGCCCGATGTTCTTGGTAAAGCCGAAAGCGTCATTATCACCAAAGAAACCACTACGCTTATTGGAGGAGAAGGGTCTCAAAAAGAGATTAAAGCACGCATTGCCCAAATAGAAAAAGAGGCTACGAAGACAACGAGCTCCTATGACAAAGAAAAACTTGAAGAACGAAAAGCTAAACTCTCAGGAGGAGTCGCTGTTATCCGCGTGGGAGCCGCCACTGAACCAGAACTCAAGCGAAACAAACAGATCTATGAAGATAGCCTAAATTCAACCAAAGCGGCATTGGAAGAAGGTATTATTGTCGGTGGTGGAATTGCTTTGCTCCGTGCAGGAGATACCATGGGCAACCTTTCTCTCGAAGGAGATGAAACCTTTGGAGCAAAGTTGGTAGCTAAAGCCTGTGAGGCTCCCGTACGTCAAATCATCGCCAACGCGGGCTACGATGGTTCTGTTCTCTTAGGTGAAATCCGACAAAAGGGGAAAAATTTTGGATTTAACGCCCTTACAGAAACTATCGAAGATCTTTTAAAAGTGGGCGTCATCGATCCAGCTAAAGTGGTCAAAAATAGCTTAATGCATGCTATTTCAGTGGCCGGAGTCGTTTTGATTTCAGAAGCATTAATTGGGGATGCACCCGAAGAGAAAGAATAATAAGTGGGGGTTGAGACGCTAGCGCATCCCTTCCCCCTTTCGAACCCTCACGTAGAGCGTTCGATGATGTTACCACCTCTGATTGGGGTTAGAGGGGTTTTTTTGTTGTTGTCCTGGCTTTTGTGAAGGAAACTGGTGCTCTTTGCCAGGTAAATCCTGTTGACGTC
>JBIOXR010000055.1:0-20486 GCA_044869735.1 Chlamydiales bacterium | reverse complement strand
GTCAAAAGCGAATTGGCCCATTTAATAGGCAAAAGTGAAGAGGAAATTACCCCCTCTCTCCATCTTGCTAATGACCTTGCCCTCGATTCCTTGGATCTTTCCCAAATCGTCGTTTTTCTCAAAGACTCTTTTGGGGTAGGGCAAATCCATTCTCATGAGCTCAATACTGTTTATGACGTGATGGCCTTCGCTGCACATTTAAAGGAAGGAGAAAAAGAAGAGGGGGAAGAAGAAAAAAAAGGAATACGCTGGAAACGGGAAAAAAAACGCCCCTCCATAACACTGCCTACGGGCAAGACGATTGCCGAGGTTTTTCTCCATCGATGCGATAGAATGGACGACTACGCTTCTTGCTCCGATCTTGCATCGGGTCTTTTTAGTTATAAAGATTTGAAATTGGCAGCGCTCATTTTTGCTAAGAAGTTCGAATCGCTCCCAGGAAAACGCATTGGCATTATGCTGCCAGCATCGGTAGCCGTCATGATCACTATCTTTGCTACCTTACTCGCAAGAAAAATTCCCGTGATGATTAACTGGACTCTTGGCCCTCGCAACCTCAAGGCCGTTTTGGAAGAGTCGGGGATAGATGTCGTACTCAGTTCACTCGATTTTCTCAATAGGCTCGATAATGTCGAACTCGATGGGGTCGATGAAAAAATCGTTTTGTTAGAGAGTATTAAAAGTGATTTATCTCTTTATGAGATGCTCAAAGGCAAGTTGCTCTCCCTCTTACCGGCGAGAGTCTTGATCTCTCTTCTAAAGCTAAAAGAAATAGACGCAGAAGATCCAGCGGTCATCTTATTCACTAGCGGCACAGAAAATCTCCCTAAGGGAGTCCCCCTTTCCCACCGCAACTTGTTAGCTAACCAAAAAGCTGCTTTTGAAATGGTAGCTATCAAGGACCGCGATGTATTGCTTGGAATTCTTCCTCCCTTCCATTCTTTTGGATTTTCTGTGACGGGTATTTTTCCGATCTTGTTTGGTCTCCGCGTTGCTTTTTCTCCCAATCCAACCGATGGGCGTAGGGTTGGACTTGCGATTGCAAGATGGCGGGTGACATTACTTTGTATCGCTCCCACGTTTTTGAAAACACTTCTTCGCGTCGCTTCACCGGCTCATCTCCGCTCTTTACGGCTTGTAGTCACAGGTGCTGAAAAAACACCCGAGGAGATCTTTACGAAAATGAAGGAACTCAATAGACAGACGGTGGTAGCCGAAGGGTATGGCATCACAGAGTGTGCTCCTATTTTGACCCTCAATCCACCTCAAGAGAAGAAAGGTAAAGGTGTAGGTCGTCCTCTACCTGGTGTAGAGCTTCTCATTGTCCACCCTGAGACTTACGAAGTGTTACCGCAAGGAGAACAGGGGTTGATCCTTGCCCATGGACCCAACATTTTTAAGGGGTATCTCGATCCGAAAAGAGGTACTCCTTTTGTCACATTAAATAATAAAAAATGGTATGAGACAGGAGATATAGGAGTTCTCGATGAAAACGGGTACCTGACCTTGTTGGGACGACTCAAGCGGTTTGTAAAAATCGGAGGAGAGATGATTAGTCTTGGGGCAATCGAAGAAGTACTTGCAGAATTAACGCCCGAAGACCAGAATACAGGACCCATTTTAGCTGTTGGGGCTGAGGAAGATGAGGGCAAGAAGAGCGAGCTTATTCTCTTTACTTCTCTCCCTTTCACACTCGAAGAGGTCAATCAGCACCTAAGAAAAAAAGGGATGAGCAACTTGATTAAAATCTCACGGATAAAAAAACTTCCCTTCCTCCCTTTATTGGGCACGGGAAAAGTCGATTACCGCGCTCTTATGGAAAAACTTAAAAAGGAAGGTCGGTGAAAAATCCCCAGCTACCTCTATATCTTTATAATACTCAATCGCGTGAGAAAGAGGTTTTCACCCCTGCATTCGATAATTATGTAAAAATGTACACGTGCGGACCTACCGTGTACCATTATGCCCATATCGGGAACTTCCGCACCTATATTTTTGAAGACCTGCTTCGACGCACATTGAAATTTTTTGGAATGGAAGTTACTCAGGTCATGAATATTACAGATATCGACGATAAGACGATTCGAGGAGCCATCCAAACGGGGTTGACATTATCTGCCTTCACGCAACCCTATAAAACTGCTTTTTTTGACGACATCCATACTTTGGGCATTGAACCGGTAGAACACTATCCCCAAGCGACCGATTTTATTCCCCAGATGGTCGATTTTATCCAACACCTTCTCGATAAAGAAGTCGCTTACAGAAGCCACGACAAAAGTATCTATTTTTCTATCGAAAAATTCCCCACTTACGGTTCTCTCTCCCATCTTCATCTTGGAGAATTAAAAGTCGGCGCAGGTGATGCACGAGTGGCTTATGATGAATATGAAAAAGAGAATGTGGGCGATTTTGTCCTCTGGAAGGCCTATGATCCTGAAAGGGATGGAAATGTCTATTGGGATACTCCTTTGGGAAAGGGGCGACCGGGATGGCATCTCGAATGCTCCGCGATGTCGACTGCTCTCCTTGGCAATACCCTCGATATCCATGCTGGTGGGGTTGATAATATTTTCCCACACCACGAAAATGAAATTGCCCAATCGGAGGCTCTAACGGGAAAAAAGTTTGTTCGCTACTGGTTACATGCTGAACACCTTCTGGTGAATCATAAAAAGATGTCAAAGAGCCTTGGCAATTTTTATACTCTCCGCGACCTTCTCGACAAAGGGTTTACGGGCAAAGAAGTCAGATATATGTTGATGCAAACCCATTACCGGACACAGCTCAATTTTACTTTTGAAGGTTTGGAAGGAGCTCGTCAGTCTCTCTCGCGCCTCACCGATTTTTCCCTTCGGATGCAGGAGATAGCCGGAAAAAGCCCCTCCTCATCGGAGTGCCACTCCATTTTGGAAAAAGCTCTTTTCGATTTTACAAAAGCCATGGGGGACGATCTCAATATCTCGGTTGCTTTAGCCGCTGTTTTCGAGATGATGAAAGAGGTCAATATTCTTTATGACAAGGGAGGACTCTCTTCAGGAGATGCATCGGAAGTCTTGAATGTTCTGCAGCAATTCAATGGGATTCTGGGTATTTTTTCCTTTGATCATGAAGAGGCTCCTGTACAGCTAAAAGAGCTTTTAAGAAAAAGAATAGAAGCGCGCGATCAGAAAAACTGGAAGCTAGCCGACATGCTCCGCGACGAGATCCATGCGCAAGGTTACCGCATAGACGACACCCCTCGAGGCCCTCGCCTGAAGAAAGAGGCGTGATGGTTTCAATGAACTATTATCGATACATCTGGGGAAGGAGGATTTTGCAACAGGCCCATTCGTTTCCAAGTGCTTATTGTCCTTTCCCTCTTATCATGGGTGAACACCCGCCCAATAAATAAACCTGCAAGATACATGGGAGTGGCGCCACACATCGCTGCGGCTCCCACGCCAAATCCAAAAGTTCCCCAAATGTACAATTGAGGAATGACGAAGTAACTCAAGAGTGCCAACACTGCTAAAACACCGGTTATTAGTGCACTGGTTGCTAAGATACCCCTTTTTATCCACACCTTTTTTTTATCCACAACGATACCGCGAAACTTTCCTTCCTCCCAGACCCCATATTGCAGATCAGAAGATAAAGGGTTTATAGCATCACAAAAGAACGATACTAATCTCATAAAAAATAAAATAAGGATAACATCAGACTAGACCTCTTGGCCAGAGGACTCAGAATCTATTTCGGCTTGTATTTTTTTTATTAAATCCTCACGAGAGGATTTAAGAGTTTCTGTTTTGGTATGCGTTTCAATTAATGAACGGTTATTACGTTGTACTTGCTCTCCTCTTTCTTTTTCAGCACATCTTTCTTCATTAATGATTGTTATATCACCTGCTTGTATAGTTCTGCTTTCATTTAATAGTTTCCTAGAATTGCTTGAAGGAATATAGCAATATAAACAAAATGCCCCAAGACATACTATTATTGTTAAAACTAAGCATGTTATCCCTAAAATCCAAGAAGGCAAATCAATTTTGACGTTTGGATCAAATAAGCAAAAGATCCCGCCCGCGCCCACTGCTAAACCCGTACTTACCAAAAGAGCAGAAATCAAGCAAGCCACCCTTCTTCCTCTCCAAAGTACACACTCTTTAATACAGGAATAAGAAAGACTAGGCGTCGCTGCTGAAATCAAAGGAGTCGTGCTATCAATGCTCATGATTTTTTTTCTCTCTTTTTTTGTCGGCTTTCTAATTCTCTTTGTTCACTCGGATCACGAGGATTTTTATTAAATGGATGCAACACGTCCATTAAATTTGGCTCACGTGCGCGAAGAGACTTATTTTCGTTTTGAATAGTATTAAGCTTGTTTTTAAGAGCCATATTTTCGCTTCTAAGAGACCTATTATCGGCCTGAGAAGTCGCAAGTTCTTTTTTAAGATTTTTAATTGTTTCTCGACGATCCCTGGCTTTTTTTCTAAGTTCCTCTATTGTTCTATTTAATTCCACATCTCCCTTTACAAGATCATCAACTTGATCATTGAGCTCCTCTATATTTTCAGTTGTCTCACGATCATGTGATTCATTTGTTTTTCTTTCGCTCGATAAGTCTCGTATTCCGTTACTGACTTTGCGGGTCTGCTCAAGATCCTTTGAAGTAAAAGATGTACTAGGAAAGAAGCTTGCTGCAAAATCGCGAATAACTTTCCAGTTTTTGTATGCAATTATTAGGCTACCAACACCACCAAACACGTAGGCCGCTGTCCTATTACTGATACCTGGGATCATATTCTCTCCTTTTACAAAAAATTAATGTTAGAAATACGCTAAGGATAATAGATTTTTTTGACAATAAGAAGTTTCTCAGGAGCGTAGAATTTTTTTAAGCTTCTCTTGGAAGATCTCTTCTTTGCGAATGGCATCGAAGTGAACCTTTTCTAGTGCTTGCTTTAGAAAAGGTCTGTATTCTTCTCCAAATTCGGAGGCTGTTTCTAGCCAAGCCGCTGAAAGATTTGCCTCTTTCAAACGAGCAAATGCCATTGAATTCAATATCGCAGTTTCAAATGTGGGCTCTGCTTCATAGAGATCTCTCGAATATTTGCTTACCAATTCGTCGTTGTTGAATTCGAATGCCAGTTTGCATAGCAGTGATTTATCCTTGACTTTCCCCTCTTCTGCTAAGAGGAGTTCGTAGGCTTTCTGCTTCTCTTCTTCTTTGTAATACTCCTTTGCAAGCTCTTCTATTGCTTCGGTATGTACTGCTTCCTCTTTCGACTTTACTTTCTTCTTAAGAGCCTGTTTTGGATCGGCAGGTTTATAATCTGAAACACGGAATTGCCTGAGCCTTTGAAAGTTTAAAAATCCGTAGATGGCAATTATTCCTGCAAAAAAGAGCAGCCCCTTTAAAAATAGAAAAGGGACAAAAATGAGGGAGGCGGCGAAACCTATCATTAGGCTAGCTCGATATCCCTTGCTCCCAAACTTCATTTCAAGCAAGTAGTGCAAAAGATGTCCTCCGTCTAAAGGTAGGATGGGGATTAAATTCAATAGACACCACCAAATATTGAGACGCATGGTGAACCAGAAAAAGTAGTGGAGGTAGTAATATTTTTGGACAACATCCAACTGTAAAAAACTGTAGGCAACGAGAATCAAAATAGCATCAAATAGGGGGCCATTGAGAGTAATCAAAAAGTGTTGTAAAGGGCGCATCCCTCTCCCATAATACTGCGCATTCCCACCTAAAGCTTCGAGATGGACCGTGGGTTCAGCGCCGAAATAACGGGCAGTCAGAGCATGTCCATACTCATGGACGAGCAGACTGAAAAAAAATATCGCTCCTCGGAGTACAGCCTCCATCGTCGGGTCTCTGAAAAAATCGGTAAAAAATAAAAGAAAGAGCCAGAAAGAGGGATGAATCACTACAGGAATATTCAAAAATCTAAAGTACATAGAGATCCCAAAAAAAAGCATTCTAGCAGGAAGTGAATTATTTATTAATTATTTATGACCATAGCCCGAGGGTTTCAACTTCAATCATTGTCAAGATCAAAAAAAAATTTAATTGATTTATTTTATCTTAATATTTAGAATTAAATAAACTAAATTAATAAAAAAAGGTAAAAAATGAATTCACTTTCGTCACTATCATCAGAGTTATATTACAAAATTTTTTATAATTTATCTTTAAAGGATCTTCAGAATATCTCGTGTACTTGCAGACTCTTGTCAGGGCTTCTCAACGAGGAAAGTTTTTGGAATAGCTATCTCCCTACTCTGGTACCTAACAATGCTAGCTATCGGTTTCTGGAAAAATTAGGATCTAAATTAACGATGAAACAGCTTCTTGTGATTAATTTTAACGATAATCCCAAACAAGTTGAGTTAATGAAGAATCCAAAAGAGGAGAAGGTAAATATCTTATGTAAGCTTATCTTTTCGGTTCGAGCTATGGAAAAATTCACTCAAGAAGAGGGTTGGGAAAAATATAATTCACAACGTTCCTATGCTCATTTGCTCTTCTGTTGGGGAGACCATGGGAGTGCAATTGATATGGATCGGATGAAGAGATCGGCTAAAAATGAGATGAAGGAAGAATGGCAGAAGGAACAGAGAAGCTTGATGTGTTCTGGAACTAACGAATTGTTATCACAAACTGATGAGTATGAGAATTGTTGCATGCTCTTTTCCCAATGCTGCTTCTATCTTCAAGTCGAGGCACCAGAAGTATTAACTACTTTTTTTACCGAGATTTGGACCCATTATTCGCCCACAATGCTAAACCCTATGCCCGGTATGGAACGGATGGGAGATATGTATACCTTTATGCAAAATGAATCGTTTACAGGGTTTTGCCGTGCGGTGAGCATGAAAAAAGAGTTTGGGACGCTGAAGTTTTGGTATTTTAATAATGAACATCTTTCAGCGTTTAATAGTGCTTTTAAAGAGTGTAAGGTTAAATGTTTAGACGTCTGTCTTCTTCCCGATGTAGAAAAGGAACCATTAGAAGCCTTTATCGAGGTGATTAAGAAAAAAGATCAGTTTTTAACTGTTCGAGTCGACTTCATGGCGCCAATGCATGAAGATGCTAAAAATGTATTTAACGCATTCTATCCAGTTTCCTTTGCTTATATTACGCGTTGGGAGATGCACGAAGACTAACCTATTTTATCGCGTTTTACCTGATAGCTGTGGATTAAATTGCGGTAGTTGGGGAGGTGGTTGGAGAGAAGATTTCCCAGCCCTTCAATATCATTTCGCCAATCGCGGTGGAGTTCACAAGCAACGCTAAACCAGTTCATGGTTTGTGCCCCCGCGTAGACGATGCGGAGGAGAGCAGCGTCGCGGACATCTTTATTAAAGGTGCCCGAAGCATCGACGACGACAAAGACATCGAATCCCTCTTCGAGAGCTGAAAGGGCGGGAAAAGCGACGCACACATCGGTGACAACGCCAGCAAGAATTAACTGCTTTTTACCAGTAGCTTTTACAGCTTTGACAAAGTCGCTGTTGTCCCACGCATTGATTTGCCCTGGGCGGGGAATGTAAGCTGCCTTGGGGAGAATTTCTTTTAATTCGGGGACCAGGGGGCCATTGGGACCCTCCTCAAAGCTCGTCGTCAAAACGGTAGGCAAATTGAAGAATTTTGCGATGTTGGCAAGTGCAAGGATGTTATTTTTAAATTCATTGGGAGTGTAGTCTTGCACGAGGTTAATCAAACCCGTCTGGTGATCTACGAGCAAAACAGCAGCCTCTTGTTTATCTAACCGTTTATATTTCATAACAATCGATTAACACATACCCGGCTTCTTGCTCAAGTGAATTCTAAATCGTGCGCATCATGGGGAAAAAGAGGACGTCGCGGATAGTGGGAGCATTAGTGAGGAACATGACTAAGCGGTCGATGCCAATGCCAACGCCGGCGGTGGGGGGCATCCCTTGGCAGATCGCCTCGAGGAATTCTTCGTCTAGAGGGTGGGCTTCGAGGTCGCCTGCCTCGCGTTTATGGGCTTGGGCGATGAGAAGATCGCGCTGCATCTCGGGATCGTTGAGTTCGGAATAGGCATTGGCGAGCTCTTTGCCAAAGAGGAAAGTCTCGAAACGTTCGACGAGTCCTTCGGCTCTCTTTTGAGGATCGCGATGGGGTTTGCAAAGAGGCGTGGTTTCAATGGGATGGTCGGTGATGTGATGCGGTTCGATCAAGTGGTGGGTGGCTTTGGCATCAAAGAGAAGGGCTATCAACATGCCCCGGGGTGCTTTGGAATAGAGCTTGGGGTCAAATTCCGTTTCGCTTTTTAAGATTTGGCGCATCTCATCGTCCGAAAGAGAATCGACATCCAAGCCACCATAAATTTTAATGCTCTCTTTCATCGTCATTCTCTTCCAGGGAGCTTTGAGGTCAACAGTGGCCTCTTTGCCATGATCTAAATGAGAATAGGTGATCTTGGTCGTCCCATAAAGGTCGAGAGCAATCTTTTCGATGAGCTGCTCGGTAAAGCCCATAATATCGTTGTAATCCCAGCCTGCCACGTAGGCTTCTAACATAGTGAATTCGGGGTTATGGGTCCTATCGAGGCCTTCGTTGCGGAAGACCTTGCTTATTTCAAAAATTCTCTCCATTCCTCCCACAATCAATTTTTTCAGAGCAATTTCGAGTGAAATGCGTAAGTACATCATTTGTTCGAGGGCATTGATGTGGGTTGTGAAAGGCCGCGCTTCAGCTCCTCCATAGATGTTTTGCAAGATGGGAGTTTCCACTTCTGTAAAACTTTCATTATGGAGCTCTAGGCGAAGAAGATAGAGGATGCGGCTGCGCAGCTTGAACCGATCGCGCACCTCTTTGTTGGTGATGAGATCGAGCCATCGTTTCCTATAGCGCATCTCGATATCGACGAGTCCGCTATGTTTATCGGGGAGGGGAAGAAGGGTTTTGCAAAGCAGGGTGACTTTTTTGGCAAAGACCGTGATCTCTCCGGTATGAGTGCGGAAAAGGAAACCTTCAATTCCGAGAATGTCGCCAAGATCGATTTTTTTTTCGATGATTTTCAAGGGAGTAGTTTCTGAACCTTGAAACCCTTCTAAAGTGGTGGCATCGCGGTTAAACATCACTTGGATTCTTTCGGCTCCTTGCTGGATTTGAGCAAAGGCGTTTTTTCCCATCGAGCGAAAGAGGACGAGCCGACCTTCGATGTTCACCATTTCCGTTTTTCCCGAAGAGGCTTCTTCCCAATTTCCAATGGAGTCGTCTTTGTAGTGGCTCAGGATCTGGTCAATGGTATGAGTAGAGGAGTAATTATAGGGATAAGGATTGATCCCGAGATCCTTTAGCTCTTTGAGTTTTTGCGATCTATTTTGAAACTCTTCGAGTTTATGGTAGGGAGGAGTAGCCGTCATTATTTTCCTAAGGTGGAGGTGGAGGAAATAGAATACTCTACACTCTCCTGCTGGTCAAACCAAAAATAAAAAGTGAAGAAAAATATACGTCAATTTCGTGAAGGTGCCCATTCGGGCACGGGCAGGGGGCATTTAGAAAAATGTGGAAAGAGGGTCGACGTCGATGAGAAGGCGTACTTTTTTCTGGGTCTCCCGCAAGCTGATAGCTGCTTTGCAGACGGGGGTTACTCCTGCTCCGCGGACGAGAAATTGGAAGCGGTAGGCATGGTTGATTTTGGGGTGACCGGAGGCAATCAGGGGATGGAGATAGAAGGAAGCAGGCAAAAGGGCGGCAAGTTTTGCTCTAAACTGAAGGCCTGCCCTTCTGGTCTCTTCTTCCTCTTCTCCAGTGAAAGAAAATTTTACTAAGCGACTAAAAGGGGGAAAGCCAAAAAGCTGACGCGTTGTCGATTCGCTCTCGTAAAAAGCCGTGCAGTTGCTCGTTGCAGCAAATTGAATAGTGGGATTGTCTTGCATCCGCGTTTGAAGAATCACTTCTCCGGGAAGCTCTCCTCGTCCTGCTCGCCCGGCTACTTGGACAATGAGTTGGAAAACCGATTCTGAAGCCCTAAAGTCGGGAATATGGAGAGCTCCATCTGTATTGAGGATAGCGACTAAAGTGACCTGGGGAAAATGAAGTCCTTTGGCAATCATTTGGGTGCCTATCAAAACATCGCTTTTACCCGTACCGAAATCGCGAAATAACTTTTCATGGCTCCCTTTATGGCGCGTCGTGTCTTTATCGATGCGTAGTGTGCGCACCTCGGGTAACAGTGCTTTCAACACTTTTTGCACTTGCTCAGTGCCGACTCCTCGGTACTTGATCGTGTGCTCGCTTTTACACTGGGGGCAGCTTTTCAGTGGAGGGGTTGAATAACCGCAGAGATGGCAACAAAGGGAGTGTTCTGAAAGATGAAAAGCCAGGGGTAATTCGCACCCGGGACATTTGAAAATAGCTCCACAACTGGTGCACATCTGTAGAGTATGATAACCTCTCCGGTTGAGAAAGAGGATCGACTGTTCTCCTCGTTCGTAACGTGTTTTGATCCCTTCGAGTAGCAGGGGAGAAAAGAGGTGCGAGTCGGAAGATGATCTCTCGGCTTTCATATCGACAATAGTAATTTTAGGCAGTTGTGCCTGTGCTGTGCGTTGAGAGAGAAGATGGAGGCGATACTTTTTCTTTTGAGCATTATGGATACTCTCCAAACTAGGAGTGGCACTACCGAGTACGACAGTGCTGTGGGTCATTTTCCCTCGAATGACTGCTACATCGCGTGCATGGTAACAAGGAGCCTCTTCGCTTTGTTTGTAGGCAGAGTCGTGCTCTTCATCGATGATGATTAAACCTAAATTGACCACAGGGCTAAATATAGCTGACCTTGCACCTATGACAATTTTTGCTTTGCCTTTGCGGATATTGTGCCAAGAATCGAGCCGCTCTCCTTTGCTTAAGCGATAGTGGAGAATGGCTGCCTCCTCTTCAAAACGACTTTTGAATTTTTGTATGGTTTGAGGCGTCAAGGAGATCTCGGGAATCAAAAGAATGGCTCCTTTTCCCATCGAAAAAGCTTTTTCGATGGCTTGTAGGTAGATTTCCGTTTTTCCACTGCCAGTTATTCCATGGATGAGATGCACCTCAAAAATTTCTCTTTCAAGAGAGGAGGTAATTGAATCCAAGGCCTGTTGCTGTTCTTCGTTGAGCGTTTTTGGCTTTGTTTTGAAATATTGTTCCCCCTTGAGAGGCGATCGATCGAGGAGTATCTCTTCGACGCGTACCAGGCCCTTTTTGGCTAATGTATCGATGGGACTTCTTGAGACTTTTGCCTTTTCGAGTAGCTCGCTGAGGAGCATTCCCTCTTTTTGTTGGAGCAATGCGTCGAGAACATCGACTTGAGGATTCGAGGAAGAGCGCATTTTCTCACACCATGAACGTATGAGCTGTTTTGGCTTTAACAGAGAAACAAAGTATTGCGATTTATGAGACATGTGGCTTCTTACGGGAGAAGGGAGTAGCACTTTCAAGACGTGAGAGAGGGGAGTAGCGTAATATTCGCTCATCCAAAGAGCTAACTCGAAGAGATCTTCGGGAATCAAGGCCTGTTCGGAGATAATTTTCAGAAGTGGAGAGGGACAAGAGATGGGGGAGTTCGATTTTACAGAATAGATATAACCGATGCGCTTATGGCCACGCACAGACACTTCTACTTGTGCCCCTTTGACTGCTTCTGACAGGAGTTCTTCGGGGATGCCATAGTCGAGTTTTTTTTCAAGACCGTTATCAAAAACGACTTCGGCGAAAGCGGAAAAGGTCATTTTATTTTCAATGTCTTTAAAGCCTGCCACAATTTCCGCTTTTGCGCTGTATTATCCAGGTATGTAGGGATGTCTTCCATAATAAAAAGCGATTTGGCCTTTCTCAATGCAGGATGGGCTTTGGCGAAAGATGAAGGGAGAATCAATAATTTTAGCAATATAGAAGAGAGGAGAAAATGGATCGCTTTATTGTTTTCCAGTTCTTTCCCTGCAATCAGGGTGGTTTCTCCATAGAGAGGGGTGAGAGCCTGGGCTATCTTTGTTAGGAAATCGAGTTCTTCTTTTTTTTCCGTGGGTGCTACGATCATTAGAGGAGTAATGGGTTGGGGAAAGAATGAGGCAGAATTCATGGAGTGAAGAAGCTTTCGGATTTCTTCCATTTCGACTTTTTCTATCTTAGGTACAACTAGATGAGATGAAGTCTCCTCGATCATGGGAATCGGTGCAGCATCACAAACAAGCGGAGGGGAAGGGAGAAGCTCCTCTTTTTTTTCCATCATAGGAAGAGGTCTAAGAGGGAGCATTTCTTCTTCTCTTTGCTCTTGAAGAAGGTAGTCGCGCGTTAGTCGTAAGAGAGTATGGTACTCAGAGAGGAGGGACATAGGTGGAGTCGAAGTTATGGATGAGCCTATGGATATGGGGTAAAATATGGTCGAAGCCTCTTTGTGAATAACGATAGTATAAAAACGAGGCCATTTCACTGGTTCCTCCCTTGAATACCTTTTTGATCACAGAAAGAAGAAATTTCTTCCCCGAGGTTTTTTCAATCTCGTTTTGATGTTCGAGCAAGAAGAACAAGACGTTTTCATCTTCGCTAAAAGAGGGGATCATTTTAAAAAGGAGGAGAGCGATTTTTTTCATCAGTTTTGATAGCAGGGTGAATTCTTCAAAAAAAGTGGGGTGACTGAGTGAAAGATGAAAACTCTTTTCTGCCATTTTAAACGCTTTTTGAATAGAGAGAAAAATATTCTCGATGCTCTCGTCTTTGGGGTGGAAAAGGGAAAAATAGTACTGGAGTTTGAAAAGGGCTCCAGGTCGATAGCTCAAGGGAGGTGAAAGAGCATAAGTAATCAATGGAGTGGAATGATTCCCCAAAAGCTGCGAAAAAAGTGAAGAGTCGCGCTGCGTCAGTAGCTGATCTATTAAAGAGGTACTTTTCAAAAATTCATGCAGTATAAATTGGAATAAGATTCCTTTTTTTTGATAAAAAGGAATTTCTTCTTCTACTTTATATGTTCTGGGATCTCTAGTCACAGAACAAATTTTACCCACTTGGTTGCGTAAAAGGCAAGTTGAAGCTATGGCGATTCTTTTTAAGAAAATTCTCTTTCCAATAATAGCCATCGAGTAGGTTTTCTGTACTTCGACCGAGGAGATAATGGGCAATGTAGATCGCCTCAATGGAGGCAAGACCTTGATGAGGAAGAGCGCAATCTTCTTGGCGTCTGGGATAAGCAGTCTGAAAAGAAGAAGGGAGGCTCCGTGGGGTTATCTTGCATTTAGTGGCAACTTGTTTCTCCATTGTCTTTGCATAGCGCCAGGTAGCATCGAGGATTAATAGTGAAGAGCTTGCATCAGCATGAGAGAGGAGTGATCCGTCAAAACCCAGGAGGATTAATTCTTTATCTACTAAAGAATCAATTTCATAAGGATAAGTATAAAAATGGAACCGCGAATCATTTATAAGAGGAGCTAAGGAGCATTTTTTTAAATTTTCTCGTCGATGACGAAGAATTATTGTTGGCTGAAATGAATCCATTTTGTAACTGTAGAGAGAGTCTTTGAATTGGCTTCTATGGAGGAAGTGTATGAGAAAATCTTTTTGGAACCAAATCCTTTTTGGGGTAGTGGCTTGCGGCTTAATGGCTCCCGCACTCCCCCTTTACGGAGAAACAACCGAAGAGGAACAACCTATTGTTCAAAATGGCTATGGTTATAGCAATAACGGCAGTATGAATAACCAGAATTGGCAGCAGCAACAACCCCAACAACAGCAACAACAACCCCAACAAAGAATGGGCCAAATGGCAAGGAAGATCGATTGGCAAACGGATTACAATCGAGCCTTACAAATGGCTAAGAGACAGAATAAACCCATTCTACTCTACTTTACCGGTTCCGATTGGTGTGGCTGGTGCAAAAAACTCGATTCCGAAGTATTGAATACAACAGATTTTAGCACCGTTGCTGGAGATAAGTTTATCTTTGTTAAACTCGACTTTCCAAGAGAAGGAGGGGGAAACACTCCGCCTAATATCATCCAACAAAATAATGATTTAAAACAACGTTTTGGCGTCTCGGGCTTCCCAAGCATTGTTCTTCTCGATCCCAATGGCAACTTTGTTGCTGAAACAGGCTATCGCCCTGGAGGCGGCCGAGAGTTCGGTTACTTCCTCTTGCAATTCTTCCCTGAGTTTCAACAACAACAACTTCAAAGGCAGCAATAATTTAAATGAGAGTGTCTACTTTTTGTAGACACTCTCAAAGGTATATAGATCTCTTGCATAACTTCTTTTCTTCCCAAATCCCGCAAAAAATCAGCGAATTTTGGCGCGAAGGTCTATTTCCTTTTTTTATCGAAAGTAATATAACTTGTTTTTGTGTGTTTTTACGACCATAAAGATGAAAAAATACTTATTTGTAACTTCGTTCTGTTTACTCTTCTTTTTTATTCCCTCTCATCTTGGAGCCTTTGAATGGTTAAAAAATTATGAATTAGCTCTTGAGAAAGGAAAAAAAGAGAAAAAACCGCTCTTACTTTTTTTCTGCGGTTCAGACTGGTCGGGATGGTGCATGAAAATTAAAAAAGAGGTGCTGGATTCTTCCGCATTCTCCAATGCCATTGGTTCTAGATTGATTGGCCTAGAGATCGATTTTCCCCATCATAGTATTCAATTGCCTGAAATTGAAAAACAGAACTTAGCTCTTAAAGAGCAGATGGAAATTTCCGATTTTCCCCATTTTATCCTTATGTATCCCGAAGGGAGGATACTCCTCCGGACAGGCTATTTATCTGGAGAGCCGGAGCAAGTGGCGCAGTATCTCTTAAGCGTTCTAGAGAAAGATAAGGAGCTTACAAAAGTCATTGAATCTTTAAAGGAAAAAAAATTCTCTGGGGAGACCTTAGAACAATTCTACCACATCTCACGAGAATTGCGGCGCAACGAAGAAGCAAAACAATTGCTCGAAGAGGGGTTATTGTGCCAAGAGAATCAATTTTTTCTTTTTGAAAAGTATAAGGTACTACTCGAGGAAGAGAAGCATCCCCAAGAAATAGCGAAGGTGCGTAAAACGTTGTCTGATAGAGATCCTCTCAATGAAAAAGGAACCCAGTTCTCCTTGGCAATGATTGAATTTCAAGATTTGTCTAAAAAAATCAAGGCTAATTCTGAAGTGAAAATTCATACTGTTGTCGCCCCCTTGCGCCATTATTTGGTCCGTTTTGGAAAATCGGATCCCGATAACGTCTGGCGCCTAGAAATGATGATGGCCCAAGCCTATTTAAACAATGACGAGTCGAACCGTGCTCTTAAACATGCCAAATTGGCTCTCGAGTCAGCGCCTCAGGAGAAAAAAGAGGAAATTGCCAGCTCGATTGAATATATCCAAAACCAATTAGGTTAAGAGGGTATCGGCGCCTTCTTCCCAAAGAAGGCAAGCAGCTCTTTTGTCATATCCGCCGTCTTTGCTTGTTGTGCCAAACTACCTGGTTTGATGATGAGATGATAGGGAATCAAAAATTGAGAAGCTGATTGCCTGAAAGCTTCCCTTACTCTCCTTTTAAATTGATTCCGCAGGTGTGCCTTGCCATAATGGCGCGAGACAGCAATGCCTAGCCGACAATCGCTTTTCGCAAGACCGTAAGCAATGATAAACTCTCCCGTATATTTGATGCCCCATTTAGTAACGAGGCTAAACTCTGCTTTAGTTCTGAGAGAAGGCCTTCTATGAAAGGATTTTTTTTTCTCAGTTTTAAAAAAATTAAGCGACACTGAGCCGACGTCTTTTGTGCTTCCTGCGGCGGCTAATAACTTTGCGTCCCCCCGGGGTGGCCATCCGTTTAAGGAAACCAATAGTCTTTTTCCTTCTTCTTTTACTAGGTTGG
Source organism: Chlamydiales bacterium (assembly GCA_044869735.1). Classification (GTDB taxonomy): domain Bacteria; phylum Chlamydiota; class Chlamydiia; order Chlamydiales; family JAAKFR01; genus JBIOXR01. The sequence continues at coordinate 4,639 of JBIOXR010000055.1, read as the reverse complement.
TAGGTCCGTTTCACGATTACCTCTTCAATAGGAATAGGGGAATAGACTAGCACGAAAAGAAGTCAAAATCAATTGAAAAGAAATGGGATGGCAGGTAAACTCTCCTTTTTTTCATTTCAAGGATACTCCATGAAAGTACGAGCATCTGTCAAAGCAGACCCATCGAAAGGAGATAAATTGGTTCGACGCAAGGGGCGGCTCTATGTGATCAATAAAAAAGACCCCAATCGAAAACAGCGGCAAAAAGGGCCTGCAAGAAAAACAGCAAGAAAAACTTCGAGGTAAAATAGAGGAGATTATGGCGAAAACATCGATGGTGGCAAGAGAGAGAAAGCGAGAAGCGCTAGTACAGCGAGCATGGGAAAAAAGAGCCGAACTGAGAAAGAAAGTGTCAAATCTCTCGTTGAGTGAAGAAGAGCGGGCCGAAGCACGCATATTACTCAATAAAATGCCCCGCGATACTTCTCCTTCCAGAAGGCGTAATCGCTGCCAATTGACGGGTCGATCTCGTGGTTATCTACGCAAATTTAAAGTCTCGCGTATCGTCTTCCGCGATCTTGCTGGTAAGGGGATGATCCCAGGCGTAACTAAATCGAGCTGGTAAGAGACTATTCTTTGACCTTTTTGGTCAATTCCTTATGTAGGTCTGGGAGCTCTTTGATCTTGCTCCAATCTTTCATGCCTTCTGCCCAAATATAAGAGTGTTCGTCGATCTCTTTATTTTTCCATGACCTGTTTAAGAGGATAAAATCGATTGGTCCATAACTTTGATGGGCGGCATCGATGTAAAACCAACTTTTCATCTCGTGCTCTGACAATTTCCGAGGAGCCGGCTTTTTAGGTAGGGGCCTATTTTTTTTAGGAGGGGGGAGAAAAAAGAGGAGAGCGGCTGCTACCAGAGGACAGATAAACCCCATCAAAAACCAAAACATTCTCGGGCGCCCCTGTTTTTCGGCCAAATAAGAACAACACAATCCGAAAAAAACACATAAAAGAATTACATTAATTACGTAAGCCATAAGTTTTCTTTAAAAGAGAATAAGAAAATACATTAACATAAAAAGTTCAAAACTTCAATTCATTAATTTTTAATTTTTGTAGAGTTTCAATATCTCGTTTATTGATGCCCTGCACGGAGCCCCACTCTTCGGGAGACGCGCTAAGTATTCTTTTTAAACTGCCAAACCTGCGGAGGAGACGTTCTCTTTTCACTGGTCCAATGCCAGGAAGACCATGAAAAGCAGAAGAGAAAGTCTTTTTTTGACGCCTGCTCTTTTGGAAGGAGAGAGCAAAGCGATGGGCTTCATCTCGGATGCGCTGAAGAAAGAGGAGCATAGGAGAGTGAGGCTTGAGAAGAAGCGGTTCGTTTTGGTGGGACAAGAAAATCTTTTCAGCGGCTAGTCCTTTGCTATGCTTACTCCCTTCTTTTGAAATTGAAACGACGTCGACGGTGCTAATATCATTGTCATGCAATGTTTTTAAGGCCACTTGTAGATGCCCTTTCCCTCCATCGATTAAGATGAGATCGGGGAGATTATCTTCTTCCTTTGCTTTCCGATAACGTCGCGTGAGGACTTCGGCAAGAGCAGCGTAATCGTCAGAACCGGTTGTTTTCTCGATTTTAAACTTCCGATAATGTTTTTTCTCTTTTTCTCCTTGGACAAAAACCACCATAGCACTGACCGGTTCGCTGCCGCTAATATTAGAGTTATCGAAGCAATCGATGCGGTTGGGGTAATTGAGAAGATGGAGGGTTTCTTCGAGATCGAGGAGAAGTTGTTCGGCTGGTTTTTTAGAGATCTGTTCTCGTTGCAGACGCGCTTTGGCGTTGGCAACAGCCATCTCGACGAGCGCCTTTTTATCTCCTCGTTGCGGATGGGAGATTTTGATTTTTCGGTTTTTGTTTTCCGATAAGAGCTCTTCAACCGTATCGGCCTCTTCTAAAGGGTGAGAGAGCAAGATAGTGGCTGGGGCATCTTCCCTATCGATGTAATACTGCAGTAAGAACGAGGTGAGCAATTCGTTATCTTCTTGAGCATTGTGAAGAAAAAGATAGTCAGAAGAGGAGAGCAATTTCCCCTCTCGGAAATTGAGCTCACAAAGAATAGCTCCTTCTTCAAAGCGGTAGAGTCCAATGGCATCGAGATCCTCAAGACCCGCTTGCTGTACCTTCTGCTTTTCTAACGTCTCCTCAATGGCTTCAATGGTCGCATGGATCTCTGCTGCTTTTTCAAATTCCAATTTTTCGGTAGCCTCCTCTCTCTCTTTTTTAAGTTCAACAAGAATTGAGGTATCGTGCCCCTGTAGAAAGCGGATGGCTTGATGGAGAATATGGTCGTATTCTTCTTTGGTACATTTGGCAACGCAAGGGGCAATACACCGCTTCAAATCGTAAAGAATGCAGGGGCGCTTGCGACTGACGAGCTCGCTATCTGAGCATTGCCTTAAAGGAAAAAGGCGCCGGACGAGCTCAAGGGTTTGCTTGGCTGCGAATCCTTTGACAAAAGGCCCAAAATAGAGATGCTTGGGAGGAGGTTTCCCTTTATAGCGCACCAGGCGGATCATGGGCCAGAGATGAGTGATATTAATCGCTAAGCTACAATAAGTTTTGTCATCTTTGAGAAGAGCATTATATTTTGGTTGGTGCTGCTTAATCAAATTGTTTTCAAGGATAAGAGCCTCTTTTTCGGAATCGACGACAATCGCATCGATCTCCTCGATTTGTGAGACGAGGAGAGAAATCCGCGGAGGATGGTCTGCGGTGCGGGCAAAATAGTTGCGAAGGCGATTGCGAAGATGGATGGCTTTCCCTACATAAATTACCCTGCCCTCTTTGTCTTTCATTAAATAGACCCCAGGTGAGGTGGGGAAAGAGCTCAAAGATTTAGGATCAAAAGGCATCGATTCTTTTTTTCCATTTCGCCAGGAGTTGGAGGGCATCTAGGGGAGAGATCGTCTCCACTTTGATCTTTTTTAACTCTTCTCCCACACTTTCTAAGAAATCGCTCTCTTCTTCGATGTCAAACAAAAAAAAGCTGTTTCTCCTTCCCTCTTTTTTTTGCTCTTGAAAGGGCGATTTTATTTTTCTGACCAGTCGTAGACTCTAGTTTCAAGACAATCTCCTTCGCTCGTGCAATGACTGGAGAGGGGAGTCCTGCGAGGCGGGCGACATGGATGCCATAACTTCGATCGGCAGCTCCTGCAACGATTTTATGGAGGAAAACGATGTCTTCTTCTCTCTCTTCGATAGCGACATTGGCATTTTTTGCTCCCTTGAAAGAGCCCTCCAAAGAGGTGAGCTCAAAATAGTGAGTGGCAAAAAGAGTTTTTGCATTTTTGTGGGGGTGGGAAAGGAGGTATTCGGCTACTGCTGAGGCAATGGCAACCCCATCATAAGTGCTCGTTCCCCTCCCTATCTCATCGAGAATAATTAAGGAGCGAGCCGTGGCATTGTGGAGGATGCTTGCCGTCTCACTCATTTCGACCATAAAAGTAGATTGCCCCCTGCCGAGATCGTCATTAGCACCAATACGTGTGAAAATTTTGTCGACAACGCCAATCCGCGCTCTTTTAGCTGGCACGAAGGACCCTATCTGTGCCAAGAGAGTGATCATGGCCACTTGCCTCAGAAAAGTCGATTTCCCTCCCATGTTTGGACCTGTGACGACGATCATCCTCGAGTCTTCTTCTCCAAGGAGAGCATCATTCGGAATAAAAAGAGAGGCGAGGCTTCTTTCGACAATGGGATGCCTGCCTGCGACGATTTCGATCACTTCCCCTTCGTCGACCACTGGAGCACAGTAACCATTATCTGTGGCAATTTTGCCAAGGGAGTGAAGAGCATCGATCACTGCCACTGCTTTTGCAATACTAAACACTTGTTTGGCATAGCCTGAAGTCTCTTGGAGAAGCTTTTTAAAAAGAGTCGTTTCAAGAGAAGCAATTTTTTCTTCGGCACCCAGGACTTTACTTTCGTATTCTCTCAATTCTGGAGAGATAAAACGCTCGGCATTGATCAGAGTTTGCCTTCGTTCAAAATGGGAAGGCATAAGGTGGGATTGCCCCCTACTTACCTCGATGTAATAGCCAAAGATTTTGTTGTAACTAACTTTAAGTGTTTTGATCCCGGTTGTTTCTTTAAGTTTTGCTTGATAATGGGCAATCCAATTTTTGCTCGAAGAGGCAATTTCCTTTAATTCATCGAGCAGTGCATCGACCCCTGTGCGAAAGAGGTTTCCTTCTCCGAGGCGCAAGGGAGGATCATCGACGAGATGCGTTTTTAATAGTGCAATGAGAGAAGTAAGTTCGGTGAGTTCTTCTTTTGTTTCGGCTATAAGAGGTGCTTCGAGTTGCTCTAATAAGAGTTTCAACGGAGCGATCTCTTCAAGAGAAAGCCGAAGGGCGACGAGGTCTTTGGGGGTGGCGTAAGAGGCGGTCACCTTCATCATGAGCCTTTCGAGATCGCGTATCTTGCTAAGTGATGCTCGAAGAGAAAAGATAAGATCGTTTTGCTTCACGAAAGAGGCGATGGCGGCCTGCCTTTTTCTAATTTTCTCTACTGAGAGCAAAGGGTGGGTGAGCCACTGGCGCAGCATCCTTCCTCCCATGGCTGTTTTGGTATCATCGATGATATCGATTA
>JBIOXR010000054.1:0-5605 GCA_044869735.1 Chlamydiales bacterium | reverse complement strand
AAACGATCGCAAGTCGGTTAATATTAGAAATATTGACCGACTTGCGATCGTTTAACTGCGGGAGCTTTCGCTGTCGTCCAAATGCACATTTTTTATGATATTTGGTATAAACTCAAACATGGCTATTTATTGCTGCTCTCGTTCTCTTTTGATGGCCTCTTCCGCCTGCTTGGCACTCGCTCGTGTTTCTTGGATGATTCCAAAGATGAGGGAATGCATGAAGTTTTCGTACATTTTTTTCCCGTCTTTTTCACCCAATTTTGCAATCATGTAGTTTTTTAAATCGTCGAGCGTTTCGAGCCCTCCTCCGCCAGAAGAGGGTTTGGGGCCATGAGGAGGTCGAAGAGTATGATCTGCCGGAGGTACTGGACCACCCGATTCGATAGGTTTTGGCATAGATTATTGCTCCACAATTGCTTTTATCTTTTTTAACTCAAAGTGTGCCAACCGAATGCCTTTTGTGGCTACACCCTTAAGGGGAACCTTGGACATTTCCACTTTCTGTTCTTTTGTTTTTTGCCTCGCTTTAGGTTTAAACTCAAGCTGAAGAACGACATTTTTGTGGGCGGAGAGGTAAGCGAGTTTTTGCCCTTCGCCTAGAAAACGATATATTTTATTGAGAATGAATTGTTTAATAACAAACCGTTTCCCATAGGGATATCCCGTAGTTTCATCTTTGTAGACGAGATGGAACTCTTGCGTTTTGTCGGCTTTGCCGATCCAAGCAGGAAGGCTTTTTTGGTTATGAACATACTGTTTTTCAGGAACGGAGATCACCATGTAGCTTCCCTCTTCATAAAGAAGGAGCAGCTTGTCGTAATTGGAGCATTCAAAAACGACATCTCCTGTTACTTTTGTACCGAGATATCCCGATTGAGAATCGTATCCTACCTTTACAGTGCGGAGAGAAACTTGTTTAACATCAATCTCTTCGATTTCTTTGATTTTTGTCTTTCGAGGAAAGAGAGAACCGTATTTTTGTAGAAGGGTTTCTAAGTATTTAATGGTGGTTTTCTTTATGCTCTTAAGGCTTTTTTCTACTTCGGCAAGCTCTTTTAAATACCCTTGAATCTCCTGTTGGTTTTTCTCAATATCGAACCGAGTAATGCGTCGCAAGGGAATGGAGAGAAGCTTCTCTTGATCTTCTTGAGTAGGAACTCGAGAGAGTTCCTTGTGAAAAGGAACGAAGCTCTGAGCAATGGTCTTATGAATTTTTTCATAAGAATTGATCTCTTCGATTTTCTTGTAGAGCCTATTTTCGATGAAGACCTGTTCCAAGGTTCTTTCAAAGATTTTCTGAAGAAGATGTTCTTTTCGTAGTTCTAGTTCTTTTTTTAGATACCCTTGCAAAAGTGTGGTATGAAACTCGAGAAGCTCATTTACAGTCCCTTCCCAAGGAAGTTTTTCTTTGATCGCGACAATTTGAGAGTGGATCGTCACTTCACAATCGGTGAAGGCATAAAGGGAATTCAATACCTCTTTTGCATATTGACCCCGAGGAAGTTTGATCTCGATCTCAATTTTTTCAGCAGTGTAGTCATTGATCTCTTCGATTTTGATTTTTCCCTTCTTTGCCGCTTCGTCGATCGAACGGATGAGCGATTCCGTCGTAGTCGAATAGCAGATTTCTCGGATCACCAGGGTTTTATCGTCGATGGTATCGATTTTTGCTCGTAGTTTTATCTTCCCTCTTCCCTTGTCATATTCCGAAGGATCCATGACTCCCCCTGAGGAGAAGTCGGGCAATAATCGAAATGATTTGTCCTCGAGGATAGAGATGGCACCTTTTAAAACCTCTTGAAAATTGTGGGGAAGGATCTTAGTTGCCATTCCTACGGCGATTCCTTCAGCTCCCTGAAGAAGTAGAAGAGGGATTTTTGCCGGCAAAGCTACCGGTTCTTTGGCTCTGCCATCATAGGAGGGGAGATATTCGGTCAAAGCGGAGTTGAAGAGCACTTCCTTGGCCAAAGAGGAAAGTCGCGTTTCGATATAGCGTGCAGCAGCGGCGCTATCGCCGGTGAACGGATTGCCAAAATTCCCTTGCTTATCGAGTAAAAAGTCTCTGTTGGCTAAGTTCACGATGGCGTCGACGATGGGGGCATCTCCATGGGGGTGTAGCGCCATGGTTTGTCCTGCAACATTGGCTACCTTATGGAGTTTGCCATCGTCCATCTGAAAAAGGGTGTAGAGAATGCGTCTTTGCACTGGCTTTAGCCCATCGACAATGTCGGGGATAGCCCGATCGAGGATGACATAAGAGGCATAAGAGAGGAAATTATCTTTAAATAGGTCTTTGAGGTCGCTCATGGCCCTTCTTCGCGGATGAGATTGTTCATTATAAACGTTTTTCTCTCAGGGGTATTTTTTCCCATGTAAAATTCGAGCGTCGGTTTGATGTCGCCAAAAGAACCGATGGTCACTTGTTCTAGCCGCATATCTTTACCGATAAATTGTCCAAATTCATGGGGGGAAATTTCTCCAAGTCCTTTGAATCTAGTGATTTCAACAGCCATGTTGCCCGTTTTTAACTCTTTGACCGCATTCTCTTTCTCCTCTTCAGAATAGCAATAGAGAGTCTTCGATTTATTCCTTACTTTGAAAAGAGGTGTTTCGAGAATGTAGAGGTGCCCATTTAAAACCAAAGCTTCAAAATAGGTGAGGAAAAAAGTGATTAAGAGATTGCGGATATGCATCCCGTCCACATCGGCATCCGTGGCAAGGATAATCTTGTTGTAACGAAGATTGGAGATCTCTTCTTCGATATTGAGGGCTGTCATGAGGTTGAACATCTCTTCATTTTTATAGAGAAGATCGAGTTTTAGGCCATGGACATTGAGCGGTTTGCCTCGAAGAGAATAGATGGCTTGTCGGAGAGGATCGCGCGAAGCGACGATAGAAGCGCTCGCCGATTCTCCCTCAGTGAGAAAAATCATCGTATCGTCGCTGTAGAGGGATTCCTCGTTGTAATGGAACTTACTGTCGCGGAGTTTGGGAATTTTGTAGGAGATTTTTTTATGTTTTTCTTTTGCTTGTTTTTTTACAGCCGATAGTTCTTTCCGAAGCTGTTCATTAAAAGAGATCCTTTCGACAATCTTTTTAGCTACTTCGGGATTCCTGTGGAGAAGATGGTGGACGCTCTCTTTGATCTGCTGCACGAGGGGGGCTCGTATCTCGGTATTGCCGAGCTTATTTTTTGTCTGCGATTCAAAGATGGGAGTGCGCACTTTAATGGCTATACAGCCCACGATCCCTTCTCTGATATCGACCCCCTGGTAATTTTTCTTGGCATACTCATTGACTCCTTTCAAAATCCCTTCTCTTAGGGCGGAAAGGTGAGTACCCCCATCGGCTGTATATTGGCCATTGACGAAAGAGTAGTAGCTCTCCCCATAGGACTGAGTATGGAGGAAGGCGAATTCGAGTTTCTCCTCCTTAAAATGAAGAGGCTCGTAGAGGCGGTCTTCTGTCACTTCACTATTGAGTAAATCGAGTAGGCCATGCTCGGATTGAATAGCTTCGCCGTTATAAAAGAAGGTTAATCCTGTGTTGAGATAGGCATAGTGCCAGAGGCGTCTACGGATCAGATCTTCTTTAAAGAGATATTTCTTAAAGATTTCGATGTCGGGAATAAATTCGACGTATGTCCCTGTGGGTTCCGTCGCTTTCTTCTCTTTTTTCGATTTGAGGACACCTTGCTGGAAGGTAGCCTCGAAGCAGACACCCTCCCTGAAGGAGCGGATCACGAAATGGGAGGAGAGAGCATTTACCGCTTTGAGTCCGACTCCATTGAGTCCTACGGAAAATTGAAACACGTCGTCATTATACTTTGCTCCCGTATTGATTTGACTGGCGCATTCGATGACTTTGCCTAAAGGAATTCCCCTTCCGTAATCGCGTACGGAGATCTTTTGGGTCTCTTTATCGAGCGTGATGACGATTTTATTACCAGTGCGCATGATGAATTCATCGACGCTATTATCGATGACTTCTTTCAGCAAGATGTAAATCCCATCGTCTCCGTGGGAACCATCGCCCAATCGGCCGATATACATTCCTGGGCGCAATCGGATGTGGTTAAGTGCATCAATGGTTTGTATTGCACTCTCGTCATATTTTTTTGCCATAGGAGTGATAGGCTAGTTATCTTTCACTTCTCTCATGCATAGAGACTGTCGTCAAATTAAACAAGAGCCCACTTATTCAAGAATGTCCTTCGGAACACTTGCAAAATAAGGAAAAAAATCCATCAAAAATCGCTACTTGTTTAATTCAACGACCGTCTCATAGGGAAGTCGCTTGTTTCGAACAATTATTTTGTTTAAAGTGAGTATCTGTTTTATTTTTAAGGTAATTATCATGCAAGTTGGTGTGATTGGGGTCAATCACAAATCTGCCTTGCTCCCTTTGCGTGAGGCATTTGCTTTAGCTTGTTTGCGTCGTTGGGGAGGGGAGCTTCCCCTCCATGGCCCTATTACCTACCTCCTCTTATCGACATGCAATCGCAGTGAGCTCTACTTCTCTTCGGAAGACCTCGTCGCTACTCATACTTATTTCCTTCATCTCCTTCGACAAGAGATGGAGTATGAGTTTGAACATGCTGTCTATTCTTATTTTGGATACGAGTGTTTTTTCCATTTGGCCTGTGTTGCTTCGGGAATAGACAGCGCCATTGTGGGAGAAACGGAGATTCAAGGACAAGTGAGAAGGGCCTATGAATTGGCCTCGACCAGTCGTCCCTTGAGTAAGCCGGTCCATTTCATGTTCCAAAAGTGCTTGAAAATCAGTAAAGAAGTTCGCAATTCACACACCCTTTTTCCTTTGAGTAAAGCTTTAGAGGCTTCTGTATTTAATGCTGCTTTTAGCCACCTTCCCGATCTAAATAAAGCATCAGTTCTCTTTATTGGGGATTCTTCCGTAAATCATAAAATTCTCTCCTATTTTAAACGTTGGGGTATAACCCACCTCCATTTATGCAACCGCTCGAACTCGTCGGCCAAAGAATCGGCAAAAAGAGAAGAAATTGAGTATCTCCCATGGGAAAAAAGAGGGCTTTGGCCCCACTTCGACCTTGTAATTATAGCTACCAAGTCGCCTCATTACCTCCTCACAGAAGTTCCTACTTCTTTACGACATCCTGTAGTGTTGCTCGACCTCTCTCTTCCACGCAATGTCGATCCTCGTATGGGAGAGCACCCCGGTATCACTCTTCTCAATATAGATGACCTCCATGGCAACTTGTTGGAAAAAAAGCCTTTTGAGCACCAAGAGATTGCCCATATCAAGCACCATCTCATCAGTAAAGCTGTTAAATGTCAGGTGACTCTTTTTGAAAAAAGAGAAGAGTTGGCTCAAGAAGTCTTTGCCTAAGACACACTCTAATATTCTAGACTGCCCGGCACTCGAGGAAAGGGAATGACATCGCGGATGTTTTCCATTCCAGTTGCAAATTGAATCAGTCGTTCAAAACCTGCCCCAAACCCGCTATGGGGAACTGAACCGTATCTTCGTAGGTCGAGATACAAGTCGTACTGTTTTTTCCCCAATCCTGCTTTTTCCATCTTAGCCTCGAGAATGGGCAAGCGATCTTCCCTTTGACTGCCCCCGA
>JBIOXR010000053.1:0-6142 GCA_044869735.1 Chlamydiales bacterium | reverse complement strand
GGAAATGAACAAACGCCACTAGTGCACTAGCCTATTGCTAAATAATCAATAATTTTCTATACCCATTTTATCATTCAAATGGGGTACTACCATGAAAAAATTTAACCTCTCTTCTTTGGTCATAATAGGGATCAGCGCGGGTGTTCTCGCGGTGAGTTGCGAAACACAAAGGCCCGTGCACGAACCCTCTTCTCGTCCGCCTGGCGGCATGGAAGAGATGAATCCCGACATGCAATCTTTTTATAATAGTCTCTCCCCAGAGGGGAAAAAGAAGTTCCATGACCTCGACGCCCAGCACAAAATGATGTCGATTGAAATGACTCATCAGGCCTGCAGTGGGAAAAATAGCTGTGCTAGTATGGGAGGATGCAAAGCTAGTGGCCATGAATGCGCAGGGTTGAGCGGCTGTAAAGGTCAAGGTGGCGAACCCGTCAGAGATCCGAATAGAGCCGTCGATGTACAGCACAGAAACCAAATGCAAAAAGTACGCCCTTCAAACGGATCTTCATAATCAATGATCCGGCCTTTCCCTAACCTCGGCATCGGAATTGGGTTACGGCCTGTTCATTATCAGGAAATTTTTTCGACTTCTCCAGCTATTGATTGGTTCGAGATCATTAGTGAAAATTATATGGTGGATGGGGGTAAACCCATCGAAAATCTCGAAAGAATTCTTGACCAATATACCGTTGTGCAACACGGCGTAAACTTGGCTATCGGCAGTCCCGATCCCCTAGATTGGGACTATTTAAAAAAACTCAAAGCCCTGGTCAAAAAAACAAAAACTCCCTGGCTCTCCGACCATCTCTGTTGGGGAAGGCTCCCTGGAGCTCATTATCACGATCTCCTACCACTCCCCTATACCAAAGAGGTTATAGAGTATGTTGCTAAAAGAGCACGGATTATCCAAGACTTCCTAGAAGTCCCCTTTGCATTGGAAAATCTCTCTTCTTATGTAACATATAGAGATAACGAAATGCCCGAATGGGAGTTTTATACCGCTGTAGTTGAAAAAGCTGGCATATACATGATGCTCGATATCAACAACATCTATGTTTCGAGTCGCAATAGCAATTTCAAACCCACCGATTTTCTCGCACATTTACCTTATGATCGCGTGATCCAGATTCATCTTGCCGGTCATACAGACCACGGAGACTATCTTCTCGATACTCACGACCATGAGGTGTGCGATGCCGTCTGGAAACTCTACGGCGAAGTCTACCCAAAAACGGGGGGTGTATCGACTCTCCTCGAATGGGATGACCGTTTCAAACCATTTAAAGAGACCTGGGAAGAAGCATTAAAAGCAAAAACATTTCAAGAGAGTTTGGTCTCAATATGAGTTTTGATCCAGAGGCTCCCCAAGCTCTTTTGGAAAGGCAGTGTTGGTTCGGAAAAACGATTTCCCTCCCCTTCGTAGAAAGCGTCTCTCTTCCTGCGTGTCTCGAAGAAGAAGCTGCTCGTTATTTCTTACCTTCCACTTCCCTATCTGCTCTTCGAAGAGTAGAGATCTATCACGAACAATACTGGTTGCGCCTTCTTCGCGTTCTCCATGAAAATTTCCCCTCCCTTTCTCGCTTTCTCGGATCGTGCGCGTTTGATAAGGAAATTGCCATTCCCTATCTCACCGGGCATCCACCAGCAAGCTATGCTCTTTGTCGTTTAGGAGAAACCTTGCCTGCATGGATAAAAAGTGAATTTAGAGGGGAAAATGGAGAAATCGCGGTCCATTTAGCCTCCATCGATTACGCAGCCCAAAAAGCTTTTTGGGAAAAAGCCTATCCATTACCTGACCCCTTTCCCGATGCCGCTTCTCTTTGTGTAAAACCCGTCACTTTACAACCCCACCTCTCTTTATTTTATCTCCCTTACGACCTCTTCTCTTTTCGCGATCTAGTGTTAAAAGGAGAGTCTCCTGCTTTTCCCGAAAAAAAGGAGTCTTTCTTTTTGATTTATAGAACTTTAAGAAATTATGTGGCCTGGGAAGAGATTACGCAACCGGAGTTTGGGTTACTGACACTCATCAAAGAACAGGGCACGCTGGAAAAAGCTTGTCAATGCTTTGAAAGTGAAGTGTTTATAGAAAACGAAGAATTTTTTTCCCTCATTCCTCTTTGGTCTAGGCGTTGGATCTCGCTTGGCTGGTTAGCATTTATCTGATATAATAAGAAGTAAACAGTTTTAAAGAGAAATTATTATGCGTTGGTTACTTTGGGCAATTATAATTTTAGCCATTATTCTTGTTATGTACCTTATTGGTTTATATAACAAATTAATTAGATTACGAAATCAAGTTAAAAATGCGTGGAGCCAAATCGATGTGCAACTGCAGCGAAGATACGACCTCATTCCCAACTTGATTGAAGCAGTTAAGGGATACATGACCTATGAAAAAGGAACGCTTGAAGCTGTGATTTCTGCCAGAAACCAAGCCCAGATGGCAAGAGCCGCTCTTGAAAAGCAAGGGGGACCTGCGGAAGGCGCTTCTCTAAAAGATCTAGAAGCAGCCGAAATCAATTTGCGCGGAGCATTGGGTAATATTTTCGCTCTAGCAGAAAACTACCCCGCTTTAAGAGCCAGTGAAAATATGAGACAATTGCAAGAAGAGCTCGCCTCAACGGAAAATAAAGTCGCTTTCTCTCGTCAATCTTATAACGACACCGTCATGCTCTACAATATCGCCCAACAAGAATTTCCCGCCTCTTTCTTTGCGAAAACTTTTGGCCATAAACCCTCCGATCTCTTTGAGGTCAGCGACCAAGAAGCAAAAACTGCTCCTAAGGTGAAATTCTAATGGCTATCAATTTCTTTGAAGCTCAGAAAAAACTGCGGTCGAGAACATGGCTCTTTCTCTTCTTGTTTTTTCTTCTCGCGGTTGGCGTCGCCCTCCTCATCGAGGTCGTGGTAGCGAAAATCACCGTGCCTCCTGAAGGAGGAGGAAAACCTGTACACTATTTGGGAGTATTATTTCTCGGCATTACCTTCCTCATTGCCGGTTTTTATTATCTCTCCTACCGCTCTTTTGGAGGAAAAATGGTGGCTCAATCGCTAGGAGCAAAGGAAGTCTCGCCTGAGACAAACAACTTCAAAGAGAAACAATTCATCAATATTGCTCATGAGATGGCTATCGCAAGCCACCAACCAATTCCCGCTCTCTATATCCTCGAAGCCAAAGAGATCAATGCATTTGCCGCAGGAATAAAACCCGACAATGCGGCCATAACAGTCACAAGAGGCGCCCTCGAATATCTCGATAGAGATGAACTTCAAGGAGTAGTCGCCCATGAATTTGGCCATATTTACAATGGCGATATGCGCATTAGCATGCGTCTGGCTGCCCTCGTCATGGCCTTTATGATCGTTTTTTACCTCGGCATTCGCCTTCTTCAGGGGTCGATGCTCTTCCGCGGCGGCGGACAGAGCCGCAAAGGAAGCCCCGTCACTCTCGTTGCTATGGCGCTTCTTCTTGGGGGCCTCGTCACATGGTTTGCAGGAACTGTCTTACGTGCTTCTGTGAGTCGACAGCGAGAATACCTTGCAGACGCTTGCGCTGTTCAATTCACCCGCAACCCTTCTGGCATCGCCAATGCGCTGCGCAAAATCGGGCGCATCAACGAGCGAGTACGCGACATGCCCACTTCAGGCATGGGCTATTCCCACCTCTATTTTGACCACAAGGCCAGCATTTTTGCCACCCACCCACCTCTTCAAAAGCGAATCGCTGCCATTGAACAATGGGCCTACGCGCCCCTCCCCAACACCATGCAAAGAGACCCCACCACCCACGACACTAAAGAAAAATAAAAAAAATTAGTCGGGAACTACGCCCTGTGTCAGGACATAGTTTACACTTTGTGGTCAGTGTCGGGGTTCGGGCATGGGCACGGGCACGGGCACGAAAATTATATTAAAGGGTGGAGAGGAGGGATTTTAGGGAGGAATAGGTGGGAGGAAGGAGAATGGCTTTTTTGGGGCGGGAGAGTTTTTCTTGGAGGCTGGGAGGACGGGCGATTTTCTTGCCGATGGCTTTTTCGACGATGGAGGCAAATTTGGCGGGGTGGGCTGTTTCGAGAAATAGACCTGAGGGGGGCGCCTGGCGTTTCATCGCCAGGTATCCCGTGAAGGAATGGGGGTCGAGAATGTGGTTTTGATGGAGATAGAGTTCTCGAATGCCCTCTTCGATTTCTCGGTCGGTAATGCTTATGCCGATGATCTCTTCATGCATCTTTTCCCAATTGTTGTCGCATAGATCACAGAGGCGAGAGAAATTGGAGGGATTCCCAACATCCATCGAGGAGGCCAGCGTGGGCCATGATGGGTGGGGAGAGAAAATCCCCGTTTTTAAATAGATGGGAACTTCATCATTGATATTGGTGACTGCGATAAATTTGTCGATCGGGGCGCCCATTCTCTTTGCCAATAGCCCCGAAGCTAAATGGCCAAAATTCCCCGAAGGGACTGCAACCATAGGAAGGGGCAATTGCAATGTTCCATAAAAATAATAGAAGGATTGAGGCAAAAGACGGGCAATATTGATCGAATTTCCCGTCGTCACGAATCTCTTTTCTTTTAAATCTTTGTCTTCCACAGCCTGTTTAAGGAGCCGCTGACAATCGTCAAATGAACCTTCGATTTCTAGAGCAAGGACATTGCCCCCAATGGTTGTCAACTGCTTCTCTTGTTCAGCCGTCACTCTTCCTTTGGGATAAAGAATGCATACGGTTACTCCTTCTCGACGGAAAAATGCCTCCCCCACAGCACTCCCTGTATCTCCCGTCGTGGCTACTAATACGAGAAGTTTCTCTCCTGGCTTCAAAAAATGAGAAACGAGTTCCGCCATAAACCGCGCGCCAATATCTTTAAAGGACAATGTGGGGCCATGGAAGAGCTCTAAACCAAAAAATCTCCCCTCATCAAAGGGAATAAGCGGCAAAGGGAAAGAGAACGCTCTATGGATGATCTCTTCAAGTTCTCGTTTTGGTACTTCTTGCTTGAGAAAAAGAGATGCGAGGTGAAGCGAAATTTCTTGAAACGACCACGAGGCCATTTTTTTTATCTCTTCATTCTTTAATCTGGGAATAGGCGAGGGAAGATAGAGTCCCCCATCGGGGGCAAAGCCTTGTAGAATGGCCTCTTTCAAAGAGGACGTCGCGCTTTTTTTTGAAACATATTGCATCTTATCCATATTGTAAAATGGAGAAGATTATCTTGGAACTTCATGAAGTTTATAGGGACCCTCCTCTTCATTTGTATCCCCTTGCTTTTGGAAGGACATTGGGATGTCGAATATTGGCAAGATGGAAGATGGGCGCAGTACACTCACGATCCTTTCACTTTTTATGGCACTGCTTCTATCCGCTTTGACGAAGACGTCTCCCGGCTGTATTATTATCGCGCTACCGAAAATCTTGCTTATAAAGCCTGCAAAAACATCGATTTCGAATTTCACTACTCTTTCATCTATGCTAAGCAATCAGACGATGAAAGCTTCACCGAAGAGATCCGTTTTTTGACGCGGCATCGTTTTGAGTTTGAGGTGAACCCCCACGCCACGCTCCGCAATGGCACGACCATTCACATGCGCAACCGTCTTGAGTTGATCAAACGCCAGCACACCAACCCACTAGATAAAATATTGCGCCATCGATTGCAGTTTGTGTTTCCCGTGAAGAGCCGTCGCCTCCTAAGTTTTGAGTGTAGCGATGAGATCCATTATGAAATCAACATAGGACGATTTACCCAAAATAGATTTATCCCTTTGGGCGTCAAAATAAAAATGAACCAGCATCTCACCATATTACCCTATGTCATGATCCGCAATTTCCGCACGGAAGGTGTCTGGTTTAGAAGTATTGTGTTTGGCTCTAATCTTCTATTTTAAAGATGTTCCTCTTTGGTAGCTCTTTTGAGCAACATTTTGATGGCTTCTGTGGGGCTAAGGGATTCATAGATGACGAGATAAACGGCTTCCGTGATGGGGAGCTCAATTTCCGCTTTTTTAGCTAGTTGGACTGCCGATAAGCACGTGTACATCCCTTCGACGACCATGCCGATCTTCTTTTTAGCTTGCTCGGGTGTGAATCCTTCGGCGATGAGCTTGCCAAAGCGGTGGTTGCGGCTTAAGTTGGACAAACACGTG
>JBIOXR010000052.1:0-3700 GCA_044869735.1 Chlamydiales bacterium | reverse complement strand
CTCATCTTTTCTTTGACGAGGGAAATAGCTATAGATAAGATCTATAATTGCATCCTCTATCATTAAAAGAGACTCTTTCCTCGTTTTGCCTTGCGTCATGATATCTAAAGAAGGAACTTCTACAAGCCAATGTTGCTTACTTTTCCAAACTCTACCTTCTAATTCCATAAATTATTTCCTTTTCTCTTCATTAGGATTATTTTCAGCTTTCCTAAGAATCTTTTTGGCGAGCATTTCATTTATTTCATTATGCCTTGGAACTGGCTCGAAAATTGTGCCATTTGTCCATATATCATGGTTTCCGCCATGTCGATCGAACCGCCATCCAAACTTTAATAGCTTCTTCTCAAGGTCTCTTTTTTTCATTTACTATATCCAGAATTGTACATAAAAAAGTGTACAAAGTCAACTAAAATAAAGCAATCGCAATAAAGCGCTCTGCATGCAAACTATTAATTCTTAGATATATACGGGAATGGATTAGGATTTATCTCATAGATATATGACTTTATTAAAGAAAAATTCAAGGGGTTTTTGGGGCAAAAAAAAGCCGGTCGCAGAGACCGGCATGATGACGTGCATGTAGCACTGGGTTGGTATACACGTTTTTTTCAGCTCAAGTGAAGAACTTCGTTCAAAGTCGATTCTTAACCCTCACTTAAGGGAAGATCTCTTACTAATCGCATATAAAAACGGTCTCTATCAATGAAGATAGACAACAACCGCCATGCTACACTTTTTCCCATAAGGATAAGCCTTACACTCCGAAGAGCTGGCTTATAGGAATACGATAGCACGTTTACCGTACCTGCATCTCTTTATTCGACCACTCAGCCGTAGCTGGGATCAAGAGATGACTTTTTCCTTAGCTACTAATTTAGACAATTGAAAAATTAAAATGTTCATTTTCAAGATTTTACTTGAAATTAATTAAAAGGGGCAAAAACGAGGGTGGAATTATGCCCGCCAAAGCCAAAGGAGTTAGAAAGAGCTGCGGTAATGGAGCACTCCTGGGCTTTAAAGGCGACCGGATCGATATCCCCTAAGCTAGGCTCGGGATCATCAATATTGATCGTAGGATGGATTTTCTTTGAACGGATTGCTTTAATCGTTGCTATGGCTTCAATTCCTCCTGCGGCGCCCAAACAATGGCCCATCATCGATTTGGTGGCATTCATTTTAAGATGGCGGGAGTGAGGGCCAAACACTTTATGGATGGCTTCGATCTCAGCAATATCACCAAGAGGAGTAGCGGTGGCATGGGCGTTGATGTAATTGACCTGTTCTTTGGAAATGCCAGCATCTCGCAGAGCATCTTCCACGCACTGGTATACACCAAAACCATCTTCTCTTGGAGCCGTCATATGGAAGGCATCGCAATTGACCGCACCCCCTAGGTATTCTGCTAAAATCGGGGCTCCTCGTGCTTGCGCATGTTCTAGGCTTTCAAGGACAATAACACCTGCACCTTCTCCCATGACAAAGCCGTCTCTCCCCCTATCCCAAGGACGCGAGGCTTTCTCTGGATTTTCATTGCGCTCTGAAAGTGCTTTATTGGCGACAAAACCAGCTAGTCCAATTGGATGGATAGCCGCTTCTGCTCCTCCACAAATCATCAGATCTGCGCTACCCGACCGGATATGGTTTGCTGCTGCTACAATACTAAAGTTGGCAGTGGCACAAGCTGTTGAAATGGAGTAGTTAGGACCCATGAAGCCCAAATCAATAGCGACGAGAGCTCCTGCCATATTGGTGATGATGAAAGGGATGAAAAAAGGAGTCAGCCGGCGAAAACCCTTTTCGGCTAAAGTGCTGGTCCCTTCGTAAAAGGTGGCTAATCCACCCATTCCCGAACCAATAATAACGCCACAGCGCCTTTTATCGGCTTTTGCTAAAGTCTCATGTGTAAACCCGGCCATTTCAAGGGATTTTTTTGAAGCCACCATGGCATAGCGAATAAAAGGGTCGATCCTGCGAAGAAGCTTTTTATCGATGTAGTCACCAGAATCGAAATTGTCTATAAAGGCTGCAAAACGAGTAGGATATTCTGCACAAGGGAAGTGCGAGATTAATCTCACACCGCTTTTTCCTTCGAGAAGGGCATTGTAAAAAACCTCGATATCATTGCCGAAGCAAGAGACTAGCCCCATTCCTGTAACTACTATTCTTTTCTTTTGCGTCATGCTATCTATTTTAACTTGAAGATTGTTTAATCACTATGTTTAAGTCGATGACTTCAGCAGCTCTCCAAAGCTCCTCAAGTCGGTATTTATCTCTCATTCCAGGCATGAAAAGATGGATGACAATCTCGAGATAATCGAGAACCACCCAATCGCCTTTTTCCAACCCTTCCACGTGTAAGGCCTTCTCTCCCTTTTGGCTCATTACCTCTCTCACCTCTTGAGCGAGAGCTTTGACATGCCGATCGACATTTCCTTCAGCAATGATAAAATAATCGGTGAGGGTCGAGATATTTCGTACATCGAGCGCCAGAATATTAAACCCTTTCTTATCAAAAAGGGCTTGGGCAATTAAATTTAAAGCTTGGAGTGGATCTCCTTTCATTAATTATTCGAAGAGTATAATTGATTTTTATATATATAGTCGAGGACTTTTCCCGGAAGGAGATGCCCACAATATAACCTTTCTTTTAACCTTTTTCGAATAGACGAACTGCTAATATCAATATAATTTGTTTGAATTTCCCCTTTTTGGACTTTTTCTTCAAGAAAATGGGGGAGTGATGGGGTTTTTAATTCAGATTCTAAGGTGCTTCGCCTGCAGGCGATCAATGGAGGGGCGAGAGAGATTAATTCTTCAACGCCTTTCCATGCTTCTAACCCCAAAAGGGAATCTTCACCCAAAAGTAGGTAAAAATGGACATCGGGATGTTCTGCTTGGAGTTGTTTAATCGTATCTACGGTATAGGATGGTGGTGGTCGATGGAGTTCGATCTCATTTAATGAGAACCCCTTAATATCTCCAATGGCCAGACGTATCATCTCTGCCCTTTTTTTAGGACCAGTTACTGGAGGAATATTAACCCGAAAAGGAGAGATATGGGTAGGGCAAAACCAGACTTCGTCTAGATTCGCCTTCTCTTTTAGTTCAATCGCTAAGTTAATGTGACCAAAGTGTATAGGATCAAATGTCCCACCCAAAAAACCGACTCTTCTCTTTTTCTTAGAGGCCCCGGTAATCACTTTTTAGCTTCTCTTCAATTTCGAAGATCGATTCTTCAATTTTTTCTAACCTGCCCTTCTCTTGTTCCATCTGTTCGCTCAATGCCATTGCTTTAGCAAAATCGAGGCCAGAGGCTTTAGATAATTTGCGGATTTCTTCTATGTGCTTTTTGATTTCATTACGACGGGATCTTCTCTCTTCTAAAATGACTTTGAGTTGGCTCAAAGCGGACAAATTCTCTTGAGAAAGGGAGGCCAATATGAGCTGGTCTTTCTTTTCTGCAATAAGATCTTTCAATTCTTTGAGTTGCTTTTCTAAGACGATTTTTTCTTCCTTCAAGAAAGAGGGATTGTCTTTCCTTTGATTAGCTCCAGCCCACTCTTGTTCGAGTTGTTCAATGGAAAGGGTAAAGATATTGTCTTTTAATTCTTTAACATAATTTTTCAGGGAAGAAAACAACTCCTTTCTCTCCCTTTGCTTTTCTTGGAGTTCTTTTTGTCTCTTCTCTTCTTCTTGC
>JBIOXR010000051.1:0-5571 GCA_044869735.1 Chlamydiales bacterium | reverse complement strand
ATCAAGATCTCAATTTCAATATCACCATTGTTTCGGAAGAGCCCACGACTGCCGAAGATCTAAATGCGGCTCTTCTTCAAATTTTGCGCATGCATGGACTCTCCGTCGTCCAGCAAGGGAACAATGTCTTGATCTACCGGGATGAAGAGCTCCTCTCTCGCGTAGCTGTAGTCGTGACCGACCAAAACGCAAAAGATATCCCTTTTGTTCCTATCATGACCCGCGTTTTTAAGCTCTACAATCTCTCTGCGGAAGGGGTAGCAAACATTATCAAACCCCTCTTGTCTAAAGAGGCCATCGTGGAGATTTCAGCCGAGAGCCAACACGTCATCGTCTCTGATATCAGCTCCAACGTGCAAAAAATTGGCGAACTCATCGAGGCTCTAGATATTCCCAACATCGTAATTGAAGTGGGGCAGTATCAAGTGCAAAACTCTTCTCCTCGAGTACTAGAAACCTATGCGAACCAAATTCTCGCTCCTCTCGTCCATGGCGGTACTCCTTTCCAACTCATCGCACAACCCTCTTCGGGGATCATTTTCATCGTCTCGACTCCCTTTTTCATCAACAAGGCAATTGAAATTTTAACTGCCCTCGACAATCAAGCGACTCCTCTTTCAGAAGAGGTGGAGAAGGCCGATCTCGAATCAGATGCCATGGCCAACAACAACTTTTATCTCTATAAGCTCCAATACCACGACGGTAGAGAAATTGCGCAATCACTACGCGATATCGGTGCTAATCTCCAGAGGGCGGGGCTGGCCAATATGGATCTCGTTTCGACGATCAACAGTTTGCAATGGATCCAAGCCAATAACTCTCTCGTCTTTTCAGGAACTGATGATGCCATCCAAAAACTGCAAGGACTCCTTGCGGAACTCGACGTTGCCCCCAAACAGGTGTTTATCGAAGTATTGATCATCGATACAACGATCCGCAATTCGCTCAACTTTGGCGTTGAATGGGTGGCCTTGGGACGAGAGCAAAATAAATTAGCCTTTGCTGGTGGTCTTCTGAATGCTCCTCCACCCGATGCTCCTTTTGGAGATCTGGGCTTCCAACAACCTCCTCTTTTTGGAGGAGCTCGGGATGCATTTAACAATCCTCCTCCTAATCCAGCTCGCAATGGACAACCTGGAACAGGGGGAGATGTCCCACTTTCTGCCGGCTTTGGTTTAGGGATTGTGGGAAATATCATTCGGCACAATGGTGAATCGTTTTTGACTTTGGGGGCTTTGGTGAGCGCTCTCGAGGTCGAATCGGAAACCACCATCGTCCTCAACCCCCGCATCATGACGGAGGACAACAAAGAGGCTAATATTTTTGTAGGGCAGAATATCCCCTACCAAACCACCAGCACGGTGATTCGCGACACCGGTTCTGTGACCCAAAACCTCCAGTATGAAGATATCGGTGTGCAACTGCGCGTCACTCCCTTTATTGGTGCTAACGATATGGTGACCTTGCAGATCGACCAATCGGTGAGTGAACTGGTATCTGGTAACGCCACGATCAGTACGGTGGGCGGCGAAACGGTCTTGCTGGCTCCTACGACAAACAAAACCTTGGCCAGCACCCGCGTCCATGTGCCTAACGGCTCCTTCCTCGTGATGAGCGGCCATATTAGAGATTTTTCTGTATTTGAACGCTCTGGAATTCCTTGTCTTGGCACTCTGCCTCTCATTGGACCCACTTTTAGCAATACCTCCGAAGCTCGAGAAAAACGAAATCTCATCATGTTCATACGTCCGCACGTCGTCACGACACCACAAGATGGCGTTCAGTTGTCCAACGAAGAGGGCTACGAGTTCAACTACGGCAGCAATCCTTGCTTTATCAAAGAGTGCAGACCCGAAAGAGCACCAGAAGCTCAAACCTATCCTCCACCCAATCCAAATCCTCTCTTTGCTCCTTGCTTGCCGCTTCCAGAACCTCCTCCGCCGCCATGCCCAACGCCACCGCCATTCCCGAGCTGCCCGAACCCACCGCCTTATCCGACTCTTCCACCTTGCCCCTGCCCAGCAGTAAACCCGCCAGCTATCCCATGAAACTGTGGGTGCGCGTTTTTCTCCTTTTCACTCTGGGATGCACCTCGTGTCTAAGAGTGCCAAAAGCTAGTGCGCCATGCATCGAAGCGCCGCCGCTTTGCAAACCGGCAAAGCCCTTTCTCTCTGCTTTTGCCGACTCACCTTTTCCCCTTCTCTCGCCCGAAGAAGAGGAGGAGATGTGGGGAGCCGAGTACCACATGGGGTTGCTTTTTGCCTCCGATGGCGATTTTTATCGAGCAATCACTTCGTTTAAACGTGCTCTCATTTTGTTAAAGAATGAAAATGAAGCACGCTCCCTCGAGCTCGATTACTTTTTGGCTCTTGCTTATTTTTTAGGAGGCAAGTACGCCGATGTGGTACATGTCGTCGAAACGACGGCGTTGAGAAGCGTCAACGGGACCTTTGCCTCTTTTAACGATCTTCTTTTGATGCTCTATGATAGCTACAATCATTTAGGCCGCACCGTAGAAGCCGAGCACATTTACCAGTTGATCTGTAGCTACACTCCAGAAAATGCTGAAAAGATTGAACTGCTTGCCGCGGTGCGTTCAATGGATTTTGCCTCGCTTTGTGCAGCAGGTGAGAGCAAGCCGTATATCGCTACCATTGTTTCTAAATATCAAAAAGAGAGAAAATCGCCGCGCCGTGCCCGAACGTTAAATGCTCTTTTGCCTGGAGCAGGGTATCTCTATATTGGTCAGAAACAAACAGCTTTTACTGCCGCACTTGTCAACGCTCTTTTCATAGCCACTGCGGTCCATTTTTTCGAAAAAGGCAATTATGCTGCGGGAGCAATCACCCTCAGCCTTGAATCGGGATGGTATTTTGGAGGCATCTGTGGAGCAGCTATGGGTGCCAATTATTACAATCAACGCCTCTATGAGTGTTACGCGCAGAAAATAGCACAAAAAGAACAGTTTTTCCCTTCCCTAATGATACGCTATTCGTTTTAAACGAGGTTTATCAATTTTTAAATTTTTCTTGATTAATATTTAAATTTTATTTATTCATTTCCTCATAACAGGGAGGTCTAAAATGTTGAGCTATCTTTCATTAACGGCGGCATCTCTTTTTGCAACCTTGATTTGCTTTGCTGATGTACCTAACAAAGATTTAAAGCAAGGACCTGCCTTGTCTTTTGTCGAACCC
Organism: Chlamydiales bacterium; assembly: GCA_044869735.1. GTDB lineage: Bacteria > Chlamydiota > Chlamydiia > Chlamydiales > JAAKFR01 > JBIOXR01. The sequence continues at coordinate 2,374 of JBIOXR010000051.1, read as the reverse complement.
AATCAAGAAGTGATGGGGGTAAATGTCATCAATGGAAGATATACTTCCACTGCAATTGATGAAAATGTCAAAGGAGAGGAGCCTCTCCAACTTATGAGGAGTTTCACAAAGTGCGAGCACAATCTTTCACCTTACCATGTGAGTGATAGCCCAAATTTAGGGGGATGGTACCTCAATTTTAACTACCTTCTTTTGATGAGCTCTCCTTCCAAAAAAGATGCCTATCTTGCCGATCCTGTCAAAGGATGGTCAAAGTATTTCTTAGATCCCATCACAAAACTTTATTTCTTTGATTTTTCTGCCCTCAGGGGAATTACGAATTGCGATCGAGGTGTTCTCTCTGGAATAACTAATCCCATCAATCTTAAAATTGCCACGCTACAAGATTCTTCTCTTCTGGGAGCTTTCAAGGGTGATGGGACAGTCTCTTATTTTAAAAAGATCGATAAGCTCTCTCCTCCAGTCTCTCCGACTTTATTAATGGAGACTTATTTCATGGAGCACCAAAAACGACCTTCGGGGCGTTATGTGTCGAATACTTTTGATGACAAAGGAAGACTGAAAGAGATCAAAAGTTCTGATCGCGATGGGAGCCACATTTTCGCTGCTTTGCGATTCCGCTGGAATGAAAAGGGAGCTGAAATCAAAACAAGCGATGACAGGACATTCGAATACCGCTACACGATGGTAAAGCAGCAAGGCCAGCCCACGTATCCTCTTTTGACCAGCGTCATTTTCCCAGATGGCTATGAGGAAAAGTATGCTTATACGCCTGTTAATCAAAAAGATGCAATAAGTTCTGTAGAGCTCCCTGGAGGTAGGAAGACCGTTTTTGAATACCAAGGGAAGCAAGTTCATAAAATTTTGCAGTCGATCGATGCCTCGGGAAAGCTTCGCCCGATCGCTATTTTTGACTACCGACCTGGAGTGACAGAAGTCACCAATGAATCTGGGTGTTTGACGAAATATTTTTACAATACTAATGAGCAAATCACAGCCATTGAACACTATTGTAACAATGAAAAACAGAAAGGAGAGCGCTTTTATTATGACGGGATTAACCTCATCGCCATCGCACAGGAAGATGGAAAAGGAGACACTATTCTTTTCCGTTCTTTCGCATACGATGGCAAAGGCAATGTTATCGAAGAACGCCTCTATGGAAACCTCACAGGCAATCAAAAGAATGCCATTAATTTCGTTTCTTCATTGAAGCCAAATGAAAAGACGACGGATTGCTATACTCGTCGATTTTCATATTCTAATAATGTGTATAACCTTTTGCTCTCCGAGTCAGATGGCGTTGGAAAGACGGTCTATCAGTACCAGCATAAAACCGATCTTCCCATCGCTAAATTTGTCTATGATGAAAAAGGGATTCGCCTTAGGGTGTTTTGGGAGTACGATAGCCGAGGCATTCTCGTCAAAACGATCGAAGACGATGGGTATGGAAATAATCCCACCGATTTTAATGGTTGTACAGAAAGAAAAATTACCCTTATTTCTTCAAACAAGAAAAATTTTCTCCCTGAAACTATAGAAGAGAAATGCTTCGATTTTGAGCGGGGAGAAGAAGTCCCCGTGAAAAAAACGGTGCGTCATTACAACTCCCACAATGACCTTGTGCGCCAAGATATCTACGATGCAGATGGTACTTTGGCCTACTCATTGAAAAAGGAGTATGATGTCCGTGGACGTTGCGTCTCAGAAACTGACCCCGAAGGAGCTGTCACAAAGTATAGCCACGACGTCTTTGGAAATCTCACGGAAAAATCGGGTCCTCGTTCAGGAGAAAAGTCCCGTTATGGGTATGATTTCTCTCATCGACTTATTTATGCGAATGAGAATGGGAGAGAGAGCCATTTCAAATACGATATTGCAGGCAATAAGGTAAGTGAAAAAATAGCTTCTAAAGGGGAAACCCAATTCCACTATAACACTGCCAAAGAGAGGGTGGAAGAGATCCTACCCGATGGCTCAAGCATCAAAAGAAAGTATAACCTGTATGGCGATGTCATTGAAGAGCAAAGGGGAAATGGCGAAATCATTTTAACCGACTATAACTCGCGCGGACAACCCATCAAAACAGTTTTAATATCTAATGGGAAAGAACCTAGAGTTGAGGAGTGGAGATATGATCTGAGAGGAAATCTAGCTGAGCATATCTCTCCAAATGGTCTTGCAACCTATTTCACTTACGACTTTTTGGATAGGCTCATCAAGAAGGAAGAAAAGGGGACACAAGGGGAGGTTCTTGCAACTTATTCTTCCGAGTTTAACGGATTCCATTTAATTAAAGAGAAAGATCCAGAGGGTAATGAGCGCCATTATTTCTACGATGCGGCAGGTCGTGTAAGGAGAGAGCAAACTGCAC
>JBIOXR010000050.1:0-5320 GCA_044869735.1 Chlamydiales bacterium | reverse complement strand
GTTGTCCTGCAAATATCGAAGCATTGACTATTTTTCCTTCCAGAGTCTCTGAAACTTCTCCGCCGAGGAAAAACGCTCCCGCAAATTCAAAAATTGCGGCAAGAATTACGGCTTGTCGCAAAGTCAACGCCTTTGAACCTACCGAAGTGCCTATAGCATTGGCTACATCGTTGGCACCAATATTCCAAGCCACATAAAAGCCTACACAGGCTGCTATGATAAGTAATAAAGTAGTTAGATCCATTAGAGCTAAAAAAATTAAGCTTTAATTTCCAAAGTCATTCGGACTCGATTGGCGAGTTTTTCCGATATGTCGGCAATCCTGCCCACCTCCTGAATGATTTTTACCCATAAATAAAAAACGGAATGAGGAAGGTCATCGCATTGGGAAAATAGTTTTTTCAATAATTTACTTTGAAGTAGGTCAGCTTCATGTTCTTTGTAAGCAACCTTTTGAACGAGTTTTCCCACTTTTTCGGCTTCTGTTCCACCGAAAGAGGTCTCGATCAAGGCGTCCATTTCCCGGATGATGTGGTGTACTTCGTGGAAAGCGTCGATGTTTTTATGGAGGAAGGCATTAAAATCTTCGGCAAAAAGAGGGCGTATCGTAATATTGCGAAAAGTCAGGAGAACGCTCACATTTTCTGCTGCATCGGCTATAGAATCTTGCAATGAGAGGATCTCGAGCAAGCTAGCACGAGCAATCGGTAGAAATAGCCCCGTGGGAAGATTATTGCGGATATCATTTTTGGTAAGGTCTGCTTCATGTTCAAGAGAGGAGATTTTCAGGTGCAAATGGTCTACCTTGACATAGTCCTCTTGCGCAAGGGCTGCGAAAAGCTCTATGAGTTCTTCCACACAAAGGGACACCTTAGCCATATGAGCTTGAAGAGGAGTGAAGGGTGAGCGGCCGAAAAAACGGGCTAAAGTTTGCATCGGGATAAAAGAAGGTTCTCCAAATTTTTTGCCCTAGAAGATAACCCAGAGAATGGATTAAATCACCAAAAATTATACTGAGATGAATCCTCCGATTCTAACTGTCAACAATCTTACCACGCGCCTCTCCGTTGAAGACATTGCCTATCCCGTCGTCTCCGACCTCTCTTTTACACTTTATCCCGGGAAAACTGTCGCCTTGGTTGGCGAGTCGGGGTGTGGAAAGTCGATGACGGCATTTTCTATCCTCCGCATTCTCCCTACCCCTCCTGCTCTCCCCTCTGAAGGAGAGGTCCTCTATGCAGGAAAAAATCTCCTCACACTTTCCGAAAAGGAGATGAGGAAAATCCGCGGTTCAAAAATTTCTATGATTTTCCAAAATCCTTCGACTTCCCTCAATCCCGTCTATCCCATTGGGGCGCAGTTAATGGAATCGGCAAAAATCCATTTAAATCTCTCAGAAGAAGAGGCCGAACAGAAAGTGCTTGAAACTCTGAACGACGTTCGCATTCCCGACCCGGACATTCGCATCAACGATTACCCACATCAACTCTCGGGAGGAATGCTACAGCGCGTCATGATTGCCATGGCCATTCTTTGTTCCCCCGATATTCTCATTGCCGATGAGCCGACAACAGCACTTGATGTCACTATTCAATCGCAAATCCTAGAGCTTCTTCGGGAGCTGCAAGCAAAGAAAAAAATGGCTCTTCTTTTGATTACCCACGATATGGGAGTTGTAGCTGAGATGGCCGATGAAGTGATTGTCATGTATGCCAGGGAAAAAATAGAGCAGGCATCTGTAGAAGCTCTCTTTGATTTTCCTGGCCACCCTTACACCCAAGGCTTGTTTGGCTCTAGGATCTCGCATCCAGTGTCTCAAAGAAAGTTTGGATCTATCGGCGGAAGTGTCCCTCCTTTGACGGCTACTCTCAATGGGTGCCATTTTAGTGCGCGCTGTCCGTATGTTATGCAAGTATGTAGAGAAAACAAAGTTCCTCTTTTTCCCCTCCCTTTGCCAGGGCATGTGGCACGTTGTTTTCTTTATGATAAAAACCTAGAAGAGAAGCTAACAGATGACGAACGACTCTTCATCGCTCCTTGAAATAAGGAATTTAAAGAAATACTTTCCTCTTTATGGAGGGATTTTCCGCAAAACTATTGGACACATTAAAGCCGTCGATGGGATTTCCTTCTCAATCAAACCGGGTGAGATCGTGGGGATGGTGGGAGAGTCGGGCTGTGGAAAAAGTACGGCAGGGCGGTGTTGCCTTCGCCTAATCGAACCAACTGACGGAGAGATCTACTTTTTAGGAGAAGATCTTCTAACGCTTAGCCCAAAAAGATTGCGAGGGCTGAGAAAACAGATGCAAATGATTTTCCAAGACCCTGCCTCTTCTCTCAACCCAAGAAAAACGGTGTTCGAAAATATAGGAGAGGCCCTTCTTTACCATAAAGTAGTAAAAAATAAAGGCGAACAACGACAAAAAGTCGAAGAAATCATGCAGATGATTGGCCTCTCACCTAGCTCCTTGACGCGCTACCCTCATCAATTTTCCCTCGGCCAGCAACAAAGAATTTCTATTGGAAGAGCCATTGGACTCAGCCCACAACTCATAATCTGCGACGAGGTGGTTTCTGCCCTTGACCTTTCTATCCAAGCACAGATTTTAAATTTACTCTACGACCTCAAGAATGCACTTGGCTTGAGCCTTCTTTTCATCTCCCATGATCTCAGTGTAGTCCGCAATTTTTGCGACCGCGTATTGGTCCTCTACAATGGGACGATTGTTGAAAGAGGCGACGCCCTAGAGGTGTTTCAACACCCCAAACACCCCTATACGATGTCCCTTCTTTCAGCAATTCCCAAAGAACACCCACGCCAACGCAAAGCCCATTTCCCCATAGCGCTCTCTACTCCTCCACCTTCTGCTACCGGCTGCTCTTACTACAGCCGCTGCCCCCTGGCACAACCCTACTGTGCTTACACAGCTCCCCCACTCAAACAACAAAACGGCCACGACTATAGCTGCATCTATTAATCTAGTGAAAAGGGGAATCCAAGTTAATGTTTTTGAAAAAAGAGGGAACGAGTAAAATGGAGTGCTCCAAAACCAAGGAGGTTAATCATGAATCCCTTAACACTAGACCCTTCATCTCCCCCATCCCCTCGTCCTAGGGTGGCAGGAGACAAAAACGCCATACAGAAAGAAGTTATTTCTAAAATTTTAGGCAATATTATCGAAGCAACCTACTTCATCATAAATGCAGCATCAAATTCTGGTATACCAGTCAGTAATTTGACTACAAATCAAGTTGAAGATGCTGATGGTCCGACAGGAGAGCCAGTAATGACTCTTCCTCTCTACTTCCCGCGTCCTTCCGCAGAGGAAGTGTTAAAAAGATCGGTAACGTCATTAGTGCAACAAAGAGTGCGTAGACTGAATAAACCGACAAAAGATCTTCTCCGAGTTGCCATTGTTTCCATTGCCTTCGCCTGCCTAGGCCTTATTTACAAAACAAGCGAAAAGAACACTCCTTTCTCTCCGGCTTTGGATTAAAGCTCGTTGATGCGAAGGCAGGCGAGAAGCCGGTCGAGGTCGGCGGAGTGGTAGTAGTGGATCGTGACGGTGCCGGCCTCTTTTGAGTTGGGGGTGAGGGTGACTTTTGTGCCGAGGGCTTCGGAAAGGCGTGTCTCGAGTTCTTCGAGGTGGGGGTTTTTTCGCTTGGTTCCGACGACTTTTCTGCTCTCTTTTTCTGCGGCACGGACGCTGAGGTTATGCTCGAGGATCAGGTCGTGGAGCATTTGCTGCATCTTTTCATCGGAAAGGGAGAGGATAGCCTTGGCATGGCCCATCGTGATTTTCCCCGATGTAATTGCTTGTTGGATCGGAGAGGGAAGAGTGAGGAGGCGCAAGTAATTGGCTACTGTGGACCGTTTTTTTCCTACTTTTGAAGCGACTTGCTCCTGCGTCATCTGAAAGATTTCGATCAGACGTGCAAAAGCCCGCGACATTTCGATCGGGTCGAGATCTACTCTTTGAAGGTTTTCAATTAAAGTCGCCTTTGCTGCTTCTTGCTCTGAGGCTTCGCGTACAATCACCTTAATCTTGGTGAGGCCTGCTTTTTTTGAGGCTCGAATGCGCCTCTCTCCGGCTATGAGTTCATAATACAAAATTTCGTCCCCGCGCGTGATTTTGCGCACTACTGGAGGTTGGATCACGCCACTGCTCTTTATTGAGAGGGCCAATTCTTCGAGCTCTTCTTCTGAAAAAGTAGTCCGGGGCTGGAAAGGACTTTCTCTGATCTGGTCTATATCGACTTCAATGAATGTCTCTTGCATGATGGGTAAGTGCTGAAATTATTTCCTCTTCTGCAATCTCATTCACATCTTTGGGGTGGAAAAGAGAAGTAGTATGGTGACTCAAAGGTGCCCACTGAGTAGGAGCCACCCCTCCAAAAAGAACCACTACTCTCTTTGAAAGAGCTGCACCAATATGAGCCACTCCTCCATCCCCGACAAAAAAGAGATTGCATGAATCAAGCAATAGCATAAATTCGTCAAAATTGCGAGGAAAATAGAGTAGATGGGGAACAGAAAGATGGCTAATAATCGCTGCCGCGCGCGCCTTGTCTTGCTCTTGTGCGATGAGAAGTACCTCCATGGGGAATAGAGAGACAAATCGCTTAACGAGTTCTCCATATTTTTTAGGAGAGATTCGATTCCCCTCTTGCGTCGTCGATGCAGAAATTAAAAGTCGTCTCTTCCCTTGAGATAAGGAATTTCCCTTAGGAATAGAGCACCGCGGGAACCACCGAGGAGCGATCTCTTCGATAGAAGGATCGAGGAGGTGCAAAGCCTTAATTCCTTGATGACTCTCATTTTTCAACGGCCGGCATTTCCAGTTGATCAATTTAGCGTGCCACGTATCGTCTACTGCTGCCACTCTGATTTTTGCTCCTAAGCAAAAAAGGAAGAGATTCATCAGCTTCATGGGTGAGGTTTTAGCTGAAATGGCAAGATCAAACTTGCGGTTGCGATATTTCCACGCAGTAGCAAGATGGACAAAATACTTATTCCCTCTCTTTGGAAAGAGCGCCACTTCATCGACAAGTGGTAAATATTTAACAAGAGGGGCATTTCGATGGTCGACAAAAAGGGTGATTTTGGCTTGGGGAAGCTTCTCTTTTAGAAAGGAGAGAAGCGGGCAAGCGCAGAGGAGATCGCCCAATCCATTCCGCCTTACCACTGCGATCTTTTTTATCTTTGCAGGGTCGCATCCTAGAGAGGCCAACGAGGAAAAAAACATTCTGAAATTAATGAAATTCTCTATATAATTGCAGAATTGTATGTCGTGGGCGGTTCATGAAACAAGTCTTTTCC
>JBIOXR010000049.1:0-11730 GCA_044869735.1 Chlamydiales bacterium | reverse complement strand
AGAAAAAATTAATGAACAAAGAGTAGGTTTTAATAAAATTGCTAAACGTTATGATGAATCGGAAATTGGTTGGACAGCTGTATATTCAATGACGCATCTACGTTTTCGTTATGTGCCGTCCTCTTATTGTTATCTCTATTATCCGTTTGAGAAAGATGTGGAAATGTGCCCTGGAAATAGCAATGGTTGTGCAAGTGGAAATTCGTTAGAAGAAGCAATTTTTTATGCAATTCTAGAATTAGTTGAAAGAGATGCAGTAGCTATTTGGTGGTATAATCGAATCCAAAGGCCTTGTGTGGATTTGAGTTACTTTAAGGGTACAACGATTGATAAAATTCTAGTTAAATTTAAAAAAGAACAAAGAAAACTATATGTATTAGAGCTCACTACAGATCTCGGAATTCCATGTTACGCTGCTGTTTCTTGGAAATCAGATGGCAGTCAGATTTTTTTTGGAACAAGTGCGCATTTACAACCTCACATTGGAATAACTCGTGCAATTAGTGAACTCAATCAAATAATGATCCGTGCAAATATGCCAAAAGATATTGATTTGGATTCAATTTCCCCAAACGAGCGAGATTTGGTAAAATGGTCAATTAATGAAATGATTGAAAATCATTCATATTTAGTACCTTCTGGTGTTTGTAAGCCTACTTTTCGATATCCCATTTCGGATAATTTTTTGTCCGACATAAATAAGTGTCTTGAAATTTTAAAAAATTTAGGACTGGACGTGCTTTTGTTTGACTTAACCAATCCTAATATCAAATTTCATACTGTACGAATTATAATTCCAGGATTAAGACATTTTTGGTCGAGACTTGCTCCTGGTAGGTTGTATGAAACCCCTGTTCATTTAGGGTGGCTGAAAAAACCTTTGCAAGAATCTGAAATGAATCAAATTCCTTATTTTTTATAGAACATTTGTATGTCAGTTTTTATTAAAATCAATTCTAGAATGAAATTGATATATTACGATGAGAATGTTTTTATTTTTTCAATTGATGAGAATAAGATTGTTAAATTTTATCCCCAAACCAAGAACTTATATACAATTTTGTTAGATTTTGTGCATCTAGGAAGGCAACAAGAAATCCAAGAACTTAGAGATCCAACTTTATCTAGTTTATTTATATTTATTGATGAATTAAAGAAAAAGGGATTGATTGATTATCATTTTAATTTTAACACTGATGAAAGCGCTGTTGTTTATCCTAGAGAGCCTCAATTTAATGATACTTTTTTAACGAAAAGAGATTTGACTCTGGTACAAAAATTTTATTCTTTATCAAGATTCACATACTTTCGAAATGAACAGAATGGAATTAGTCTCGAATCCCCTTTATCACCATTTAAAATCATTTTAACATATAAGACTTTTACACATTTTCTGCCATATATTACAGGGAGAAAAGAACTAATAACCAAAAATTTTTCTCGATCATCAAATCTTTTTTTTTATTTATTGAATAAACATCAAATACTCCATCCTATTGATGAACAAGAAATAGAATATCTTAAATTCTGGGAATTTCATGATCTTCTATTTCATTGGCGAAGTAGGAGAGGCGCATTTGATGATAATCATTCTTTTGGAGCAACCTATAGATTTAAAAAAAATCCGAATCTTGCAGATGTGTCTAAAAAAGATGATTTAGAAGGAGTAATAGAACTTTATAAGCCTGATTTAAAAGAACTTATTAGGCAACATCCATCTTTTTCGGAAGTACTGGAGAATAGGAGATCGATAAGAAATTTTAATGAAAGCAAGTCTTTGTGCATTAATAAATTAGGAGAGTTCCTCTATCGATCTATAGCAATAAGAGATATTGTTCAAACACCCATGCAAGATGCCGTATTTAGGCCATATCCGGGTGCAGGAGCAATTCATGAAATTGATTTTTATTTGGTTGTAAATAACTGTGTAGGTTTAGAAGCCGATGTCTATTACTATCAATCGAAAAAGCACGTACTTTTTAGAAAGAATGTAAAGAGAGAATTCTTGGAAAAAATAAATTTAAATGCTAAATCTGGGATGGGAACTTTAACTAATCCACATATAGTGTTAGTGCTTACTTCACATTTTAAGAAAATAGCATGGAAATATGAGAAAATTGCTTATAGGTGTACATTAATTTCAATGGGGGCAATTTTTCAAACAATGTCTTTAGTTGCTACTTCCATGAATCTTGGATCATGTATCATAGGATCAGGGAATTCTTCTTTATTTGCAGAAGCTGTGAGGATAAATATGTTAGAAGAGGGAGCTATAGGTGAATTTGCCGTAGGAATCCCAAGTTAGGTTCCATAAGAAGAAGTTGAATTATCAACAAAGCAAGTGTCAATTCTTGCTTTGTTGATTAACACTAAGGTTTTTTGACTACTGTTGGACGGTTAACTGGGCCAGAACTTGAATCACCAGAGCACATCCCAGCTATTGTATTAGAAAATGATAAGTCTACTTCTGACATTTGGTAGTAAGCACCATTTGAAGCTTGAAATGGTGTTGATTGATCGACAACATGTTCATGAACAATTTTGATATCTTGAATTGGAAAGTCAAACATAAACTCCACCTTTTAAAAAAATTGACTCAGCCCATTTCTAACAAAACAGAGGTATTTTCTCAAAGAAATTTATACTTCTAAATACGATTTAGCTGTCGAATCGATGCAGAAAATTTGATCCACTAAAAGGCGCTGGCTGTGGGGCGGGCGATAATTTCGCTAATGCTCACTTCGGGAGGTTGTTCGATGGCAAAGGCGATGGAGTGGGCAATGGCGGAAGCTGGCATGGAGACTTCGCGGAATTCTTTCATCGATTTTTTTGCCTCGGGATCGGTAATGGTGCTGGCGAGTTCCGAAGTGGTGACCCCGGGAGAGATAATGGTGACGCGAATGTCGCGGTTTTCTTGTCTGAGGCCTTCGGAGATGGCAATGACAGCAAATTTGGTGGCACAGTATACGGCACAAGTTGGCCATACTTGATGACCACCAATGGAGGAGAGGTTGATGAAGTGGCCCTCCTTCTGTTTTTTCATGAGGGGGAGCGCTGCTGCAATGCCATGCAAGACGCCGCGGATGTTGACGTCGATCATCTGGTTCCATTCGTCGATTTTGAGAGCTTCAATAGGGGAGAGGGGCATCACGCCGGCATTATTCACTACTACATCGACGCGCCCAAACTTTGCGCGTGCAAATTCGACAAACGTTTTCATGTCGTCGAGATTAGTGACGTCGAGTTTTCGGGCGAGAGCTGTTTTCCCAGAGGATGTTAACTCGGAGGCGATTTTGTCGAGCCGATCGAGGCGTCGTGCTCCCATGACGACTCTGGCTCTTCTATCTGCTAGTAGGCGTGCGGTTGCCTCACCAATGCCACTACTCGCTCCTGTGATTAAGACGACTTTTCCTTTCATCAAATGAGCATTCCACCTGAGGCTTCTACTCTTTGTCCGTTGACCCAATGGCCAGCATCGGAGCATAGAAAAGTGACAACTCCACCGATGTCTTCTGGCTGACCTACTCGTCCCAAGGGAATTTGGGCCACCATGAACTTTTTTACTTCGGAATTTTCCAGGGCTTTTTTCGTAAAGTCGGTCTCGATGATTCCTGGAGCTATGGCATTAACTCCAATGCGGCGGGCTCCCAGTTCTTTGGCGAGATATCTGGTGAGGACTTCAATCGCTCCTTTCATGGCAGCGTAAGCGGAATAGCCAGGAATGGTGAAGCGAGCCAATCCCGTCGACGTATTCACGATGCGCCCTCCATCGGCAATGAGGGGAAGGAGTTTTTGCGTGAGAAAAAAGACTCCTTTGAAATGGACGTTCATGAGCTCGTCAAAGGCCTCTTCAGTGGTCTCGGCAAAAGGAGAAGCATGATCGACTCCGGCATTGTTAATGAGAAAGTCGAAATTTTTCCTTTTCCAGTTTTTTTCCAAGGCTTGCGCCACTTCCGTTTTAAAGTGATCGAAGGTTTTGATTTCGGAAACATTGAGCTGCAGCAAAACGGCTTTTCGTCCGAGCTTTTCAATTTCAGAGACGACTTCTTCTCCTTCTTTGATCTTTTGTCTATAGGTGAGAATGATATCGTTTCCTGCACGCGCCAGCTGTAAGGCAATATTGCGTCCTAAACCGCGACTGCCGCCGGTAATCAGAGCAATTTTATTTGTCTTCATACGTGCAAAGTGTGGCTATGTTTTGACTTTTCTGCCATCATTTTTAAATTTCATATTTAATTTTTTTGGGCTTTTTTGTAATATAGTCTAAATATCAGGAGGTAAAGATGTCGCCACGACCGATTGGGATTATTGCCGGAGGAGGAGGTCCGATTGGATCGACTTTTGTTCTTAGGGAAATCATCGCAGAATGCCAAAGAAAATATGGGAGCTGGAGAAGCTATGAATTTCCTTGCATTAACTTTTATAGCTTTCCTTATTCTGAGATGGTGCTCGTGCAGAATAACAATTCGAGCATTCCTTCGCGCGAACTGAGCTTTTGTATTCAACAATTGAAACTCATCGGAATGGAAATCATCGTAGTACCTTGTTTTACCATGAGTTCTTACCTGACTTATCGCAGTTATGGAGTCGAACTGATTGAAATGGGAACTCTAATGCGTAGTTACCTAGAAGAAAAAAATATCCGGAATCCTCTTATTTTATGCTCAGAAAGAACAAAAAAATCGGGTTACTGCGATAAGAATTTCGACTGTCAATATCCTGAAGAAGCCTTTCAAAAAGAGCTCAACAATCTCATTGAATTAGCGTTGAAGGGAGAAAAAGTCGACATCCAACCTCTTCTCAAAAAACTTCCCAATACTCCTGTCATATGTGCGATGACCACTATCCAAGCTCAACTGGCTCGCGAGGTCACCGATCCGCGATGGATTAGCCCTACCCAAATTTTGGCAGAGTACGTCGTAGAAAGAAGCTTTGAGATGCAGGGGGGCATGGTACACGAAGCCTCTCTAGGTTAAGGTTTATCCTTATTTTTCTCTGTGATATAATAGAAGCATGCTTTTGCCAGTTAAAGGGCGCTTGGTCTATCGACAGGGACCCTTGAATTTAAATGCTTCTTTTACCAAAAAAATAGCCATTCTAGCGGCTATGTTTTTTAGTTTTCTTATCCTTGTAAGAAATGAATGGGATTCCTTGCCATCTCTCCTTTCTTATTGTTTGTTTGCCGCTAGCCTTTTGCTCTTAAAGGAGGAGATCCTTCGTCGAATCAGTTCAAAAAAAGTCGCAGTCGAATTGAAAGATACATCAATAAACAAATGGGAGGTTGCATCTATGGCGGCAAAGCATATGTTGGGGTTTCGGTGTGCCGGTTCTATAAGAGAAGCAGAGAAAGAGCTTGAAAAAGGATTTCACGGCGATGCTTTAAACCTTGATGTTGTTGCATCTAAGACATGGAATTTGGCCATACCTAATGATCGACCTGACATTGAGGGTTTTACAGAGCAAGATAAATTTCTACTCTGGCCGCAACGGGTAAGCGATACAGTCAAAACAAACTTCGTCCATTTTTGGGAAGAAGGGGTAAAGATGTTTATTCGCAACTGTGGTGTCGAACGATATCCCTCTTTTCTCCTCGTTCGATATGACGAACGAGGAGCCTATGACACACACTATGGCAACGGATTAGGAAAAAAGGGGAAGCAAAAAGTTTCTCCTGATCATGTGCTATCCCTCCTTCCCCCTCCCCAAGAAGCTTTGGAAGGGGAGGCTCTAGTCTCTTATTATTCTTCTACTCTGATGCAGGCTATTCATTTTCATTTTTAGCCCGAGTTGAGTGAAAAACTCGGGTTTTTAGCATAAAGTCTACTCTTTGCGAAGATAAACCAATCTCCCCTGAGCAAAATATTTCTCTTTATTACGAAAATGTGAAGAAGAATATAATGGTGGTTTTTCTTCTAGATAATGGGAATGAGCGTAATTTCGGCAGAGGATTTTATTGCAGTAGATCCTTTGCAGCCAATATTAAATTCTGTGGTGGTGCCACGCCCGATTGCTTTTGTGACATCAAAGGGAAAAAACGGCGTGGTGAATGCTGCACCTTTTTCTTACTTTAATATCTTGTGCAGCAATCCCTGTATGGTTTCGATTGCCATTGAGAGAAGGGAGGGAGGAAGGAAAGATACCGCACGTAATATTATTGCTATTGGGGAATTTGTAATTAATATCTGTTCGTTAAAATTAGCTGGGGCCGTATCACTTGCTGGAGGAGATTACCCTCCAGAAATAAGCGAAATTGAAAAGGCAAAGCTGTCGTTGCTCGATTCGCTTAAGGTGTCGGTTCCACGCATTGCCAATGCTCCTGTACAAATAGAATGCCTCTTACACCAAATTGTGGAAGTAGGCGTGGAGCAATGCGATTTAATTTTAGCTAAAGTAATAAAAATTCATGTGCGTAAAGATATCCTCAATGAAGTAGGGGAAGTAGATCCGGGCAAACTCGATCCTCTAGCGCGAATTGCAGGTCCCACTTACGCTAAAGTAACGCATTTTTTTGATATAGAGAGAGGAGATAAATAGGTCTTCTCCAGGCAGATAACTTTTCTTGCGCTTTATTGTGGTTTAACATAAGTTCCGTTTTTTATGAAAAATAGTCGACTTAAGGAATTGTTTGGAAAAAGAGGAGCCGCCTTATGCGAACGGTTCTTCTATTTTGGACAGCGATTTCCTAAGTTGTTTCCTAAAAAGATATTAAGAAAGCTTGGGTGTTTTCTTTCCAATTGTAGGGAATCTTTTTTAGAAAGTCGCAGCTCTTTGCATCTCTCCAAGATTTTGTTTGCACATGCGAAGTTGCTTCAAAAGGAGCGAGAATCTTCTACCTGTTTAATGAAAGTACTAGAAGTCACTCCCGCTGTTTATGGGCTTGCCCTTGTTTTATTCCCTGAAGACGGAGAAGAGCTAGAGCTTCTTTTCTTTGAAAACCGGATTGTCAAAGAGGCACAAAATATTGTTTTAGGAATTAAGCCTGTGCTCGATTCTTTTTTAGTATTTAGAAGTGAAAATGCCCTTCTGGTCTATTTGGAAATAAAAAAAATGCGAGGAGGCGGATTCTCTATGGAAGAAAAAACTCAGCTGGTCGCTGAGCTCCCTTCCGCATTGGAGAAAGAAATGGAGAGTTCTTCCGCCCCCTCTCTCTTTTTCCCCGAAAATCAAGAAGCTCTTTTTAAAAATATCCGGAACTTAGGAAGAGAGTTGCGGTATATCAACGACCTACCCCAGGTCATGATTACCATTGTCGAGTGCTATAAAAACACATTTAAATTTTTACTCATCGTCTTACGCGTCCTTAAGCCAGGTACCCCCTCGATAAAAGAACTCAGCGCGGGGCTCCCTCCGTGGGTCCATTTTTCTCTTGAAAATCTGGTCATGCTCGATCGAGTCAGAAAAAAATATTCGAAAGAGGCTACGGTTTTTACCTTGCAGATTACTCCTCCTCTTTTTGACACCGATCCTTCCGGTGGTAACTTAAGAATGGCGCGTAAATATATCGTCAAAGCCTTAGAGAAAATGCTAGGCCCTTTTCGCGATTATAATGGAGGGTTGATCCATAAAGAAGAGGAGCAATGGTTAGCGATTAAGAGGGCTTTGGAAAGAAAGGGGGTCGCTTTCCCTGTTATGGAGAAATTTTTCTACGGCATCCATTCATGGGGCATGCGCTCGTTTTTATCTGTTCACACTACTCTACAAGTTGCTTTGCTCTTCAATAAGATGGAAAACAATTCTTCTTATTGTTTCGAAATTTCGAAAGAGAACGAAGCCCATGTTGCCATGGTGAAAACCAAGGAGAAGGTGTTAAAAAATGCTCTAACTCAAGGAGAATTAAGCCATACCTCTCCGATCGGGACCTCTTTTTTCGAACACGAGGGGTATTTTTACATCTGTTTTTACCATCAGTACCCTCAGGAAGAAATATTGTTCCCACTTTTGGACAAAGAGTTCGAAAAGCTCCCTTCGTTACAGCAAAAATCGATCCTCAGAATAAATTTCCAAGGGGGAGACCCCCCCTCGCTCAACCCCCGGTTGGCCAATGATATTCATTGCCATATTCTCGCTAATCTCCTCTTTGAAGGGTTAACGCAGATCAATCCACAAGGGAAGGTGGAGCTAGCCATGGCTAAAAAAGTCTCCCTCTCTTCTTGCCGCCGCCATTACACGTTTCATTTGCACCCTTCTTGGTGGTCCAATGGTGAGGAAGTAACGGCTTTCCATTTCGAACACGCTTGGAAAAAAGCTCTTGCAAGCCCCTCAGCCAGTCGTTTCTATCTCAATTTTTTCTCTCCTATTAAAAATGCCAGAAAGGCGAGAGATAAACTAATCGATGTCGAAGAGATTGGCGTAAAAGCACTCGATCCCACCACTCTTACTGTGGAGCTCGAGTCGCCTTGTTCTTATTTTCTCAATCTCATCTCGACTCCTTTCTTCTTTCCCCTTTTTGGCGAAGGAGAAGAGCCGCGTCAGTTCAACGGCCCCTTTATGCTCGAGGAGTGGAAGAGAGATGAAGCAATTTCTTTGACCAAGAATCCCTTTTTTAGGGACGCTTCTACAGTCAAACTCGATGGTATTTCTATTTCTATGGTGCACGATCCTGGTACCATCTTTCAGATGTTTGAACAAGGGGAGCTCGATGTGATTGGCGATCCAATCAGCCCCCTTTCCCCAGAGGTTTTAACCAGTCACGATTTTAAACAGCAACTCCTCTATAAACCCGTCTCACGAGTCTTTTGGATCCATTGCAACACCCAACTTCCTCCTTTGGACAATGTCGATCTGAGAAGGGCCTTGAGTTTGGCTATCGATAGAACGAGATTAACGACAAAAGTATTCATTAATCAAATTCCCCATGTTTCGCCTCTCCCTATCAAGTATGCCTCCTTTAAGGGAGGAGTCAAAGGGGATCCAGAAAGTGCCGTTAGACATTTCGAAAAAGCCTTGCATACTTTAGGGATCTCTCGTAGTGATTTTCCTCGGTTAGTGATCTCCCATTCCGATCTCTCATTTGAAAAAGCATTGATTGCCGAATTGCAAGCACAATGGAAAGAGGTCTTAGGAATCTCAGTAGCAGCCTCTGCTCTTCCGTGGAATGAATTTTCGGCTGCTCTAGAAAGAGGAGAGTTTCAACTGGGGGGACTTTTCCGCCGCGATTTTTATGGTCATCCTCTCTTCTATCTCAATTTTTTTAAACCTTCACCCAATAATCCTCATAGCTGGGAGAACGAAAAGTATAAGGAACTTTTGCAACATCTTCATGGAGGCGAAGAGAGTAGAGATTACTTGCAACAGATCGAACAGCTATTGGTGCAAGAAGTGCCTGTCATTTCGCTTGTCAACCAACGCAATATGGTACTCGTAAATAAGCGAGTGAAGGGAATTAAGTGGTGTGAAAACGGGTGTTTAGACCTAAAGGAGGCGCAAATCGATGAAAACACTATTTAAATGCTGGTTCTTAATATGTATCAGTCTTATGCTTAATGGCTGCAATAAAAATCAAACCGTTGGGGTTGCATTGCCTAAGAAAAAACTTACCCTGAATCTCCAAGAAGGAGATCCCCCTTCGCTTAACCCTTACGTCGGCGTCGATCTACGATCGAGATGTCTCTTCTTAAATCTCTACGAACCACTGATGCGAAAACAGGCTTCAGGAGAACTCGCCTGTGCCGCTGCCGAAAAAGTTGAGGTGGATCCAACGAAAACCGTGTATACTTTCCACATCCGCCCCCATCTTTGGTCTAACGGTGAGCAGGTCACTTCATATCATTTTGAGAAGGCATGGAAGTATGCTTTGACCCCTCTTTCCCATTGTATCCGCAGCGATTTGTTCTATGCGATTAAAAATGGCGAAAAAGTAAAAAAAGGGGAGTTGCCCTTAGAAGCCTTAGGAATTGCGACACCCGATGCAAAAACACTCATAGTGACGCTCGAGCATCCGATCGCCTATTTTCTCGATTTGACAGCTACTTCGTTTTTCACACCTCTTTATCACGCCTCTGATCTCGAACCTACCTGTTTCAATGGACCGTTTAAAGTAAAAGAGAGGGTCCACGACGAACGCCTCGTGCTTGAAAGAAACTCTCTTTACTGGGATGCCAAAACAGTGGAGGTGGATGAAGTCTGCTTCACGATGGTGCGCGATCCTATGACAGCATTAGCCATGTACGAGAAAAAAGAACTCGACCTCGTAGGCGATCCCTTCAGCTCACTCCCTTTTGATGTCATTCCCGATCTTCGAAAAGCAGATGCGTTGAAAACCGAGTCGATTTCTCGAATTTTCTATCTCTTAGTCAACACAGAAACGTATCCATTTAATGTAAAGCCTCTGAGAAAAGCTCTAGCTCTTAGTCTCGATCGAAAAGAACTCACCGATCACCTCTTTTTTGGAGAAATTCCTACTCTCTCTTCTGTTCCTCAAACGCTCTCATTACTCGGAGAAGAAGAGTTTACTTATGAAGAAGAAGACCCTCGTCTCTATTTCGAAGAGGCTCTTCGCGAAATGAACATCACAAAAGAGGAATTCCCCACCATTACTCTCTCTTATGCCGAATTGTCGGGGCAAAAAAAGTTAGCCGAATTCATTAGCGAACAGTGGAAGAAAAAACTCGGGATTGAAATCAAAACCGAATGCAATGAGTGGAACCTCCACATCGCAAAAATACGGAAAGGGAACTACCAGATTGGCACCTTCCACCTCACTACCCTTTTCCCCGATCCGATGTTTTATTTCGACCTCTTTAGAGATAAAAAATCACTTTCCAACTATTGCCGTTGGGAAAAAGAGAGCTTCCGGCAGTTGCTAGAAAAAATCGAAACTACCATTGACCCTTTAGTGAGGAGAAATTATCTCTGCGAGGCGGAGAGGGAAATGTTTGAAGAGATGCCTGTCATCCCTTTGTTTACACAAAACCTCCAGTATCTGATGCAAGACCACGTCAATTTGGAAATCACTAACCTTGGAATCTATGATTTTAAAGGAGCGAAAGTGCGATGAGCTCTCCGAGGATTGACACCACAGGCGGGACACCGTTTGATAGGATTAGGCATCGTGAAGACCCCTTGGCCAACCTCAAGCGAAGGATAATGCAAAAATTCAACGAGGTAGCCTTAGAGGTGGCGCCAGGGACTAGAACGCTTATCTCAAGTCACTACATCAGTCTCCCTCCCAATGCATGCCCCTTCCAACAATTTAAGATTCCTCTCTTCGTCGCTTGTACGGAGAGATACTGCCTTCTCTTGGAGGCGCCTGTAGAGGGGAAAATCCTCAAAGTTGATGTTGTAGATTTGCAACAAAAATGTTCAGTGCAAGGAGTTGAAAAACCTCTCCTCCGATTCTTCAAAAGTAAAGAGGTCGTTTGTTACAGCTCGGGGGGAAGTTCATTTCTTTTCGCAACAGCTCAAGGTGAGGTCTATTCCTTTTCACCCGAAGAAAAAAAGGTAGTGCCTCAGTTTTTCGCACCTGTTTCACCACTAAAGTGCCTTGCAGCCGATGGCACTACCTATGCTATAGCTGGAGAGCATCATGTTTTCCTATATGATAAGGCAGGGAGTGAGATCAAAAGGATCGGGCTTAAAGGGGCAGTTCCCCTAGCACTAGCGATTTGTAAAAATAAACTGGCGATTTTAACCATTCAAGATGAGAAACACTCAAAGCTCATCATTCAAAAATGGCCCGAGGGAAAAGTGGTTTATGAAAAAATTCTTTCTCCCATCTCACTTGCCCATCTG
>JBIOXR010000048.1:0-10770 GCA_044869735.1 Chlamydiales bacterium | reverse complement strand
ACCTCACCTCGCACTGGTTTCCGTTAAAAACCAGGGGCACGCTCATTGGCCTCGCCAATTCCATTGCCATGATTGGCGCTTTTGCCGGAGAAGGGCCCGTAAGTCTTGCCGACGACCGCATCGGATGGCGCCATACTCTGGTCACCCTAGGGGCCGCCGGCCTCATCCTCTCCTTCTGTCTCTTATTGACGGCGCGGCATAAACCCCCTTTTCCTGAGACCAAAGAAAAAGTAGGCAATCTCAAAGAGGCCCTGGGAAATCTCAAAAATATTGCCAGAGAGCCGATGAGTTGGCTTAACGCTATTGCCGCTTTTTTCTTCTACGCCACGACACTTGGGATGGGGTCGCTATGGGGAGTGCCTTTTCTTAAATCAGTCTATAACCTTTCAACCGATCAGGCCGGCTTTGCCAATTCGATGATTTACTTAGGTTGGATGGTAGGAGGGCCTTTGGTTGGCTATCTCTCTGATAAGATCCATCGGAGAAAGACCATTATTCTCTTATGTGCTCTTTTAGGAGGTCTTGCCATCTCCCTTATCGTTTTTTTCCCCGTAAAGTCAGTCGCCTGGGTCTTCTCACTCCTCCTGCTCGTTGGATTTTTCTCTTCGGCACAGCTCCTCAATTATAGTTTTGCCATCGACCAACACCCCATTCATGCGACAGGAAGCGCCGTTGCCTTCACTAATTTTGTCATTACCTCAGGAGCCATCTTCCTCCAGCCTTTCATCGGGTATCTCCTCGATCTCTTCTGGGATGGAGCAAAACAGGGGGGAGTCCCCTTCTATAGTGCCCATACGTATCAGATCGCTATGATCTTTTTCCCCCTCTCCTTTGCCCTTTGCTTCCTCCTCTCCCTTTTTCTTAAGGAAAAGTCTCCCTATCGGGTGGCCTAATTTGCTATACTTCTCCCCATGAAAATAAAGATCGACTCGCTCGGATCTCATGGCGAAGGAGTAGGAACATTTGACGGAATAAAGGTGTTCGTCGAAGGAGGACTACCCGGTGAAGAACTCTCTGTCAAGCTGACTAAAAAAAAGAGAAATTATAGTTTAGCCACTCTTGAACAAATAGAAAAGAGAGCTCCCGAGCGCGTGGCTCCCCACTGCCCACTTTTTGGCTCTTGCGGCGGGTGCCAACTCATGCATCTTTCTTATGAAGGGCAATTGAAAGCAAAAAGGAGAAGAGTCGTCGATGCTCTAGAAAGGATTGGCCACTTCAAGGGAATAGAAGTAAACCCTATTGTTCCTTCTCCTCAAACCCTTCACTATCGCAATAAGATCTCATTTCCCGTCGTTTTTGATAGTGAGGGGATAAAAATGGGACTCTATCGCCACCATTCTCATGAGATTATCCCCTTCGAAAAGTGCCCCATCCATTGTAAAACCGGCGAAAAAGTGGCGCACGCTCTTTTGCATCACCTCCCCCGCTTTCCCGAACTGCGGCATATCATCCTCAAAACAGCGCTCCATGCCAATGAAAGTCTTTTAATTTTCGTTACCACAAAAAAAACGCCACAACTTCAGACTCTCATACAAAAACTCGAGATCCCCGAAGTGGTGGGGATAATAGAAAACATTCACCCCGACTCTTCGAATGTCGTTCTAGGAGGTGAATTTCACCTCCTTTGGGGAAAAGACCATGTCATCGAGAAGATGGGTGATCTCTCCTTTAAAATCTCTGCACCCTCTTTTTTTCAAGTGAATACCGAGCAAGCCGAGGCCCTATTTTCCCATGCAATAAAAATCGCACGCATAGAAAAACATCACACAGTGCTCGATGCTTTTTGCGGCGTAGGTACTTTAGCTCTTTTTGCCTCAGCAGAAGCTAGAAAAGTCGTTGGCATCGAAGCCATCCCCCTTGCGATTGAGGATGCAAAATACAATGCCGATCTCAACGGAAAGACGAATTGCAATTTTTACTTAGGCACAGCAGAGACGCTTTTTTCTCGCATGAGCCCCTGCGATATCGCGTTTCTCAATCCCCCGCGCAAAGGATGCGACCCCACACTACTTGCTGCGATTAGCCAACACCTGCCCGCGCGCATTGTCTACATCTCTTGCGACCCTGCGACGCTAGCGAGAGATCTCGCACTTCTTTCCAATTCCTACATCATCAAAGACGTGACACCTTTTGATATGTTCCCTCAAACGATGCACGTCGAGACGGTCGTTTTGTTAGAAGCGAGCAAAGAGGCCGATCACCCCAATCACAATTAAATAAATTGCGACGACGTAATTGAGCAACCGAGGGAAAATCAAAATTAAGATCCCTGCGATAATGGAAAGGATAGGAAAAAGAATAGAAGCATTCATGGGTTAGTTCTCCAATTGATGGAAAGCCTATCCATATCAAAAAGCAACTACAGCAGCAAGAAAATTTTTTAAGCGTTTGTTTTCAAAGCTAATTGACCACAAGCCGCGGCAATGTCATCGCCCTTGGTATAGCGGCAGGTGTTGATGATGCCCCGTTCATCGAGAATCGAGCGGAAAGAGCGAATGGCAGAGGTCGATGGGCGTTGTAGACGTAACCCTTCCACCGGATTGTAGGGAATCAGGTTAACCGTGCATTGCCACTCTTTAAGGAGCTCTGCGAGCTCTTCGGCATGTTCGGGCTGGTCGTTGAGATCGGCAAGCAAAGTGTATTCAAAAGTAATGTCGCGTTTGGTAGTTTGCGAATACCTCTTTACTGCCTCTAGAAGCTCTTCGAGAGAATATTTCCGCGCGTAAGGGATAATCTTTTGGCGGAGCTTTTGGTTGGGAGCATGAAGAGAAAGGGCCAAATTGACCTTCACTTCTGCCTCGGCTAGAAGCTCTATCTTTTCAGGTAGACCCACGGTAGAAACGGTGATCCTCCTTGCCGAAAACCCACATTTGTGGTGCAACATCGAGATGGCTTGTATCACCTCTTGCTCATTTTCGAGAGGCTCTCCCATCCCCATAAAGACGATATGTGAAACTTTTTCCTCTTTTTCAATATGGAGAATCTGCTCGACAATTTCACCTGCCGTCAGGTTGCGAAAAAAGCCCCCTTTTCCAGAAGCACAGAAGGCGCACCGAGCAGGGCAACCGACCTGCGACGATACACATACCGTTCTTCTCCCCGGTGCCAGAATCAACACCGATTCGACATATTTTCCATCTTTTAGTTTCCAGAGATATTTGATGGTCTCGCCATCTTTTGATACAGTCGAAGAGACGGGCTCTAATGCAGCAAGAAAAAACTCCTCCTGGAGTTTCATCTTAAGAGCGGCAGGGAGATTCCTCATCCCCTCAAAATCGAGGACTTTTTTTTGAAATACCCACTCTTCCATTTGCTTTAAACGAAAAGATGGCT
This sequence comes from Chlamydiales bacterium, assembly GCA_044869735.1. GTDB lineage: Bacteria > Chlamydiota > Chlamydiia > Chlamydiales > JAAKFR01 > JBIOXR01. The sequence goes on along the minus strand of JBIOXR010000048.1, from coordinate 7,437 downwards.
CTCCATTGCTAGAGAGCCATCTCTTAATTTCTGACTGCGTCAGCGCAAGAAAATGCTGCTTTTCCATTTAGGTCTTATGCACCATACATCTTCGCTTGGTATTTAGCGGTGGCATTCTCCATACTTTTCTCTTCTTTATCGGTAACTACTGCGTTATCAGTGATGCTTTGGCCAAGGTCCATGTCCGTACCCCATGCTCCACTCTCTTGTACTGAACTTGTAATACTTGGCTGACCGGTTGAAGGATCCACAGATGGATTCTTTTTCTTCTCAAAGTCTTCTCTTTCCTTCCTTTTTTCATCAATCTTATCACTCCATTCCCCTTTTGCACCTGTCTTCTCATTGACTTCTTGTGCACGGAGATTTTTCTCATTCTCATCTACTCTACGCAGTCGACCTTTCATGGTCTCAATACCACCTGTTAATTTATCCGTACCGGCGCGGTCAAGGCGTGACAAGCTATATTTCTTTTTGGGAGGTGTAGGTAATGGTTTGTCCTTTTTCTTCGCTTTTACTTTAGTTTCAGGCTCAACCACCCAAGAGTTTCCCATGTCCGAAGATCCAACATCCTCAAAACCGCGGTATGCAGCTCCTTTTGCAAGGACGGCATCATGAATAGGGCTTCCAGTCGAGGCGGGAGTTTCCTTCTTTCGTTCAACGAGCACAAATCCCTCCTCTTCTGCTACTTTTTCTGGTAGCTCGTCCTCTTTTTCGTTAAGCTCCGGTAGACTATCTTCTTCTACCAAAATAGCTCCTCCTGTACCCGCATTTAAAAGGTCTATGGGCAAGTCAGCTTCACTAATAATGGTAGTTAGTAAAGGATTTCTGGGTTTTATATACTTAGCATGCGGATTAAACGCTTCAGTAGGAACAGGAGGCGCCCTGTCTGTGGGAGGAGCACTAAAATCATCGACACCCTGAAGTTCAGGGTGGACAATAGCTGTGGTCGTTGGAGGGTACGCTCTTTCCTCTTTTGCTTGTTCAATTTTCTTGAACGCAGCTTCCTGAGCTCTCACTGCATCCTCCAAACTGGAGAGAGATTCATCTACAGGGGCACCCGCCATTAAATTTTCTATAGCAGCCTGCTGAGCAGCAACTTGCGCCATATTTTGTTCAACTGCAGATGGTGGCATAAGTTCTATCTTCCTGTCTGCCAATGAAGGAGGAACCGCGTTAAACGTCACGGCTGGAGAAGGCTTTGATTGCTTTGAGCTTGGTGTGCTCGGTGGTTGAGGTAATGGTCTCGCCGTTGGTGGAACGATTTTACTTGGGGGTTCCGGTTGGGGAGGAAGAGAAGCGCTAAAAGTTAGTATAGCCGGAGGTAGAATGGGTTGTTCCTCACTAGGAATTTCAAAGGTAGCTGTTGTAGGAGGTAAGGGAGGGGCCTCTTCTCTAACTTCATCCGTTTGCACTATAAAAGATTGTTGCAATTGAGATTGTGGAACTTTTTCGGGTTCTGGAGCACTGCCTTCATCTTCTGACTCAGAAGAGCTTGGGTCTTCTTCTTCTTCAAGTTCTGTAGAAGAACTGGAAGTTTCGACTTCTTGCTCCTTTTGAGGAGTTGGCTGTTCTTTTTGGCTTAAATGCACAGAGGTGGAGGATTCAGAACTCGAACTACTCTCTACTTCTTTTTCAGAAGCTTTCTTCGGTTCTGCTTCTTGTTTTCCAAGACCCTTTGGTGCTTTCTCTTCATCAATTGTTTCTTCTACTTTTGGAGGTTGTTCTGAAAGATCTTCGATGGGTTCTTTTTGTTTACTTTTCTTTTTGCATGAAAGAAGGAAAATTGCTCCAGATACCGTTTCGATTACAAATGAGCCTGCTAAGGCTCCTGCTCCTCCATAAACACTTCCCATCACGCCTATTACCGATCCTGGTAAAAAGAAACCGGCCAGCGCTACGCCACCAGCTCCTGCTCCCAAAATGCCGACCAAAGAGGCCAAAACTACCGTAGATCGAACGGGAATTCGATGGTTTGCTGGAAAATTAATAATCTGATTAACGGTCTTAGGCATAGTTCTCCTCGAAAAATAGCTTTTTTAAAAATTTTAACATAAAAATAGTATTAAGATCAATTAATTTTAGAGGCTGTGATTCGCTGAAAAATTAATTATGCTCTGGATCATCGCCATATCTCGTCATCCCTAATGATCAAAAGTGAACTTTTCTTCTTCGTCGAACGTCCAGCTGGGTTTTCCGGGTTGCTCAGTTTCGGTGTCGGAACTATAGGAGTCTTCGGTGCTAGTATCGTCAGGGTTATATACTGTCACCTCGGAAGATTCAGTCTCTGCCTCTTCTTTTTTGACTTCAGGTTGAGGTAGAGAAGAGGTAGATACAGAGGGAGTTTTTCTCTTAGAGGGGGGATCTACTTCTTCCTCTGAGGAAGAGGTAGAAGGAGTAGGGGGAGAAGAGGGTGTATCCTTCTGTTTTTTCCGTTTGATTGTCGCCAATAGGAGACCAATGCCTCCAGAGGTCAATCCTACACCTCCAAAAAGGCCGATCGAACCGGCATAGACATTGCCTAGGATGGCCACGGAAGAGTGGGGGATCAAGGCCCCTTCTAATACAATACCGCTAAAAAGGGCTGTAATAAGCCCTCCTCCGATCACCACGGCACCTCACCAGCGAAAGGCTGTGGGATGAGCTTGAACTAATGATCCCATTTTTTTAATAGCTAATATCACCATGACAATTATTATAATTTAAAATCAATTTTTAATAAATAAAATTTATTTATAAATAATTAATATTCTAAAATTCAAAATTTTTTTACTAAGTTACTTAGTTTTTCCTCTCTATTTGAAGATTTTTTATTTAAATAGGAACACTTGAAAGAAAATATTATTTTTAATTTATAATACAAAAATAGATATTGATTATTTACACTAATGAAAAAGATAATTTTCGCTATTTTACTTTCTTTATTTTTTTCTTCTTTTCTCGAGGCAAGCTGCGGCTCCGTCGTCTGCATCCATGGCTTCCTCCGTACCTGGCACTCTATGAAAGCAATGGGAGAAGCTTTCCGCCATCAGGGATACGATGCCTATCTATGGGACTACCCCAGCCGAGATCATAGCATCTGTGAACACGCTCAGTCACTTAATAAAATTCTCAAATGCATCGCTCAGGAAAAACCAGGAGTACCGATCAATTTTGTGACTCACTCCTTAGGGGCGTTGATTTTACGTACGACATTAAACCTCCCCGATTGCCCCTATGAAGCTAAGATTGGAAGAGCCGTTCTTCTCGCGCCTCCCAATAAGGGTTCTTTCGTCGCTAGGGGATTTCGCGATAATTTTCTCGCACGAGCCTTTTTTGGCGCTAAAAGTGGTTATGAGCTGATGACATATACCGAAACAGAGATGGTATCTTTAGGCAATTTCCCAGCCTGCATGGAAATAATGGTCGTAGCCGGAACTCGAGGCGTATATCCTTGGTTTAACCGGATCCCCAACGATGGGAAAATCGCCGTTTGCGAAACCTATCTCAATACACCCCATTTCCATTGCATTGTGACATTGCGCCATAGCTCTATCACTTGTGCTCCTTGCATCCTGGAATTAGCTAAAAAGTTTATTATTTGTAAAGACCCTACTGCTCCATGTGAGGAGTGTGGCTGTAGCTGTCAAAAATGAGAAAGCCAATCAGCGCTTTTAAACACACCGATTGGCTTAAAAAAATTAGAGTAGAGTTTAAACGCTCTTAGTAACGTTTTCTCATCGGACTTCTATCTCTATCCTCTCTTTTTTCAAGAGGACGGGCTTCGTTAACTTTGATAGCCCCTTTACCGATGACTTTTCCATCTAATTCTTTAATGGCATTTGTCCCTTCTTCTTTAGAACCGAGCTCAACAAATCCAAATCCTTTGGATCGGCCACTCATACGGTCTATAATGACTTTTGCACTTTTGACGGTAAAGCCAAGAGCTGTAAAAAGTTCTTCTAGATCTTGATCGCCAAAAGTCGGAGGCAAATTGCCCACATAAAGTTTCATTTCATTTCTCCTTAGTTTAAATTTTTTGGTTTACTTTATGCAGCAATTCGACCTCAAGAGTTTGACTCCAAGCGGATAGATTCATGCACAAAAAATAAAGCCAACCTGTCTTTGAAATTCAAAGACAGCTTTATCATAGCTAAGGATCCCGATTTTCTCAAAGGGATTCATTTGTTTTTGATAAGGATACCCACTTATTTTTAAACAAATAGACGAAAAGATAAAAAAAAGGTGTATTGATTACGCTAAAAAAAGATTTATAGAGGTACGAAAACAACATAATAGGCACGATCTGGCTAAACCCCATCTCTAACCCAAAGTGGAGATAGATGGTATTTACCAAGAGCGTATCGACCATTTGGGAGGTCCAGGTCGACCCATTGTTCCTCAGCCAAAGATGTTTCCCCTCGGTCCAATACTTGATTTTAGCATAAAGCCATATATCGATCAGTTGGGCGGCGATATAGGCCGTAAGCGAGGCTGTGATCACCCAACCTTGAAGGCCAAGGATCAAATTAAAAGCTTCGGCCTCTGCTTGACTATTTGATGGAAGTGAAAGGATAACCCGTAAAATGACGTAGCTCAAAATACTCATGGCGAAGGCTATGTACACCATAGCCTTCGCTCTTTTTGCCCCATAGATTTCGGTCACTAAATCACTAATGAGAAAAGTAAGAGGATAAGTGAGCAAACCGGCTGGAATAGCAAAATCTTGAAAAAAAGGGACGCTCCACATTTTGGCGGAGATGATATTAGAGAGAACCACGATAACGCAAAAAGTGGCGCAACAGACTTGAAAGAGTAATCCCTGGGATGGCGTTTTCATACGGCCTCCTTTAAAATAAGCTGGAGTTCTTTTTCGTTAATCGATGGGGCTCCTACACTTACATGGTCGAGTCGCCCTTGGATGAGCCATTCTTCTAAATGCTGCACCTCTTGAAAGAGATGCTCAAAAGAGTCGACGTAGAACAATAAATGTTGGTAGCGATCGATTGCAAAGGGTTGGTTAATTACCCATTCTAATTGAAACGGACGACGTTCTACCCAAGGCGATGTAATCGCATGTTCGATCTCTCCTGCCGAACTCAAGAGACCGCTCCCATATACGGTGAGGCGCTCATTCTCTTTCATTAAACCAAACTCAATGGAAAACCAAAAGAAGCGGGCCAAGGCGCAGATATTGCTTCGCAGTTTTGCCTTCCTCTCTTTTTTAGGAAGAGAGCGCACCCGGTCTGCTGCTTGTAGAGCTAAAGAACCGAATTTCACCAGTACGTCTGCAAAAAGAGGGTCGGTGTGCATCGGGACATGACCTGCGATATCGTGAAAGATATCGGGTTCAGGCAAGTAATGGAGTTTCTTGCTATCTCGAATGGTAATCGTCGTAGGAAACTCTCTCCGGCTAAGACTTTCCAAGAAAATCCCCACGGGCACATGGCCACTCACAGCTTTTGCTTCAAATCGCGTCAAAGGCCATAAAAACTCATTTACCTCTTCCAACTTAGGGATCCTATCTGGGTTGAAACATAACATTCTAATCCCTTCCTTAAACTTTCTGTTAGCATATTTTTCCCATTGAGGAAGAAGAAGGGCAAAAAGAGCTCTCCATGCCTCATGATTCTCTTCAGAGTAGAGTTCGCACGGTTGTCTTATAAAAAGTTGCCCCTCCTGCCGTGCTTTTTCAATAAAGGGAGCTTTCGTTGTGGTTAAACCAAAATTTTTCATAATAACACCTAATATTTTTGCGCAGAAAGCAAATAACTTATCTGCACGAATTTAAATTTTTTATTTTAACAAAGAGCTAAGAAACGAAAAGAAATTAATAAAGATAATAAGGAGGATAGAAAGAAGGGATGGAAGAAACTGCAATAACATGCCTACGAAGAGGCGTATCTTTTAATAAGAAAGAAATCATACTTACCTCCTTTTGGATACTGGGTTAATTACATTTTCATGCTATCATTCTTTTTATTTATATACAAAATGTTATGTATGACTTAATTGTGGTGGGGGGCGGCGCTGCTGGTTTTTTTGCCGCCATCAACGCAAAACACTCATTTCCTGAGGCTAGAGTTGCACTCATCGAAAAAACCGCCGTTCTCCTATCTAAAGTGAGGATCTCCGGTGGGGGCAGATGCAATGTAACTCATTCATGTTTTGATAATTATGAACTAACCAACCACTATCCACGAGGCAAAAAAGAGCTCCTTTCTCCTTTTTTACGCTTTGGCTGTCGCGAGACGATGGAATGGTTTGCCTCAAGAGGGGTTGCCTTAAAAACGGAAGAGGATGGGAGGATCTTCCCTACGACAGACAATTCTGAAACGATTATCTCTTGCTTAAGTGGAGAAGCCCAAAAGCTTGGTGTCGAAATTTTCTTAAGGCAAAAGATCGAAACCATCACCCATGAGAACCATTTTACATTGCAACTCAAAGAAGGCAAGAGTTTGACATCCTCTCGGCTTCTCTTGGCTACTGGCAGTAGCACTGAGGGATATAATTGGGCCAGAGCTTTCGGCCACTCGATTTCTCCTCCCGTTCCCTCTCTTTTCACTTTTAATATCGAGAATTTTGCATTGAAAGAACTAAGCGGCGTCTCTTTTGAACAAGTTAACGTCAGCCTTAAAGGGACCTCCTTTTCTCATAGCGGCCCTCTACTTATTACCCATTTCGGGTTTAGTGGCCCTGCCGTATTAAAACTCTCAGCTTGGGCTGCCCGCTACTTGCATGAGCAAGGATATGAAACGGAAGTTCTCATCCAATGGCTCCCCTTCTCTTCTCAAGTCATTTTCGAACAGTTGCTCACTTGCAAAAGAGCCTCCCCAAATAAAACCCTCCTTGCAGAAAATCCTTTCCGATTGCCACGCAGCTTCTGGAAATTATTCTTAGGAGAAATCCACTTCACTCGGTTACGCGATATTCCCGAAAAAACTCTCCGCCAGCTTGCCGAAAGGCTCTATGCCGATTCGTATCAGATGAAGGGGAAAACAACGCATAAAGAAGAATTTGTCACTTGTGGAGGGGTTGCTTTAAAAGAAATCGATTTTAAAAGAATGGAGAGCAAAATCGTGCCAGGACTTTTCTTTGCGGGAGAGATCCTCGATATCGATGGAGTGACGGGTGGATTCAATTTTCAAAACGCCTGGACGACGGGTTTCATCGCAGGAAACAGCGTTTTAAACCCTTGATTGGGGGTTAAACGTCTACGAGTCCATCCTTATGCACGGAAAAAGGTATATAGAGGACTCCCCCACCTACTAATAAAGAAACCGCAAGGCCGCATATTCCTCCGCTCAATATCCATCGGCCTGGAATTTCAGCCATGCCTGATGCCCAGAGCCAACTGCCTACTCCGATGCCCGCCAAAGATAATATGATAGGGATAGCAAAAAAAGTAAAAATACTGGCTACCGCGACGGCAAGCCCAACTCTTGTTTCGATGACAGCCCT
>JBIOXR010000047.1:0-16552 GCA_044869735.1 Chlamydiales bacterium | reverse complement strand
TCGAGAATGAGCAGGACCTCGAGCTTGGCCGCCGGATAGTCGAGCGCGCTGAGCGAGCGCACCAGCCCGGGGAGAACGCCGGCTTCATGAAACAGCGGCACCAGCACCGAATAGACCGGCATCTGGCTGTCCGCGACGGCCGGGAGGCGCCGTTCTTTCTCTTCTTAAATATTCGATTGCCACTTATTACATTATTGCTACTGCAGAGGCTTCAACTAATCTCGCTCGATTTGATGGCGTTCAGTTTGGCGTGCGCTCCCCTGAAGCTAAAACTTTAAAAGAAGTCTACACCCTCTCAAAAGATGAGGGATTTGGTCCCGAAGTTAAAAAGAGAATTCTCCTCGGAACCTATGTTCTTTCCGCAGGCTACCAATCGGCTTTTTACAAACAGGCCACCAAAGTAAGAGCAAAAATAATCGATGCTTTCAATTTAGCATTTGAAACATGCGATGCCATCGCGATGCCCACCTCTCCTTCGGTTTGTTTTCCCTTTGGGGCCATTTTAAATCCCCTTGAGATGTATCTCCAAGATATTTACACCATAGGAGCCAATCTTGCGCGACTCCCTGCATTATCGCTTCCTTCAGGGTTTAACAAAGAGGGAAAACCGTTGGGATTGCAAATCATAGGTGCGGTCAAGGAAGATCCTCTTGTTTGCAGAATTGGTTTTGAATTTGAGAAAGCTACTTCTTATGGCAAACAATTACCACCGAGGTTCATCGAATGAAAGCTTTGCACGATTGGGAACCCGTCATTGGCCTTGAAATTCACGTGGAGCTCAATACTCAAACCAAGCTCTTCAGCAAGGCCCCCAATCGGTTTGGCGATGAACCCAATACCAATATCACTGAAGTATGCACTGGACAGCCCGGCTCTCTGCCGGTCCTCAATAAAGAAGCTGTTAGAAAAGCCGTTCTCTTTGGCACGGCGATTAAAGGCAATGTCCACCCTTATAGTCGCTTTGATCGGAAATCGTATTTTTACCCCGATCTTCCTAAAAACTTCCAAATCACTCAGTACGAAATGCCGATCATAACCGGTGGAGAAGTCATTGCCGATGTCCATGGGGAAATGAAAGCTTTTGCCCTCCGCCGCGTTCATCTCGAAGAAGATGCCGGCATGCTCAAACATTTCCCCGGATTTGCCGGTGTCGATTTCAATAGGGCGGGTGTACCCCTAATCGAAATTGTCAGTGAACCTTGCCTCTTCTCTTCTGCCGATGCCGTGGCTTTCGCTATGGGAGTGAAGGCCATTCTCGAATACCTCGATGTCTCCGACTGCAATATGGAGGAGGGGTCGCTCCGTTTTGATGCCAATATTTCCGTGCGTAAAAAAGGAGAGAAGGGATTTCGCAATAAGATCGAAATCAAAAATATGAACTCCTTTAATTTCCTTCAGCTCGCCCTCGAATCGGAAATCAAACGTCAAATTGCCATCTATGAGCAACAACCCCATGTCCCCTTCGCAGAACTCATCACTCCAGCTACTTTCCGATGGGACAGCGAAAAAAAACAGACGCGCCTGATGCGCAAAAAAGAAGAGGCAGAAGATTACCGTTATTTCCCCGAACCAGATCTGCCACCTCTTGTACTTGAACAAGAGTATATCGATGGCATTCGCTCCTCGTTACCGGAACTTCCCTATGAAAGAGAGAAACGCTACATCAAAGAATTCCAGCTCCCTTCTGCCACCGCAGCACATCTCGTAAATGAAAAAAAACTCTCCGATTATTTTGAACGAGCTCTTGATTATTCCACTAATGCTAAAGGAATTGCCAATTGGCTCATCGTCGAATTTGCAGGTAGATTTAAAGAGAGTGGAAAAGCGATCTGGACGAGTCTCATTACTCCAGAGCACGTAGGTACGCTCGTAGCTCTTATTGATAACGGTAAAATTACGGGGAAAATTGCTAAACTCATCGCGGATGAAATGGTCTCTTCAGGCCAATCGCCCCAAGCCATCTTAGACGCCAATCCCTCCTATCAACCTCTCTTTGATGAGAAAGCCCTTGCCATGCTCGTCGAAAAAGTCATCGAAGAAAATTCCGAATCGGTTACAGCCTATCATGAAGGGAAAACCCGAGCCTTCGGCTATCTCGTGGGCCAAGTCATGGCTGCCACCCAAGGCACGGCTTCTCCCAAAATCGTCAACGATCTTTTAAAGAGTGCGATAGAAAAAAAGAAAGGAAATTAAACCTCTTCTATCCTTGGGGATTGGTGATAGGGGTTGTGATGAACATTTGAATTATCCTGGCGATAGATGCGCTGGCGAGGAACTACTGGAGAACGGCGGTGAGAAACAGACCTTCGTCTACCCATTGCTTCTGACAATGTAGGTACGGTATATGCACCCAAAACTAATGGTATAGCAGCTAGGACAAACATCCCATAAGGGAAATAGTTACCTGTCACTCCGGACATGCAGAGAGTAAAGCCAACGACGCCGATTAATACAGGTATGACGATGCTACTTATAATCTTCACTACTCGGGCTAGCTTAGGATGTTTTTCTAAAAGTTTTATGAGAATGACAGAAAAACCAAGACCTAAGAGAGCTCCGGGCAGAATAAGAAGAGGAAGAGAAAAACTACCGAGTAGCCCCATTCCGGAAATAGCGGCTATCATCACCAAGGCGCCCAAAGCAATCGCACCTATAGCTAAGTAACGGGGGTGACGGTTTGCCAACCCGGAGAATTTATCTAAGGCGCCACCCATCATGTCGCCGATTCCACCTGTAGATGCCATATTATTTTTCTCTGTTTTTAAGAAAATTTTATCATCTAAAGGGTTAAAATTCAAGTACTTTTTTTATAAAAAGAGAAGAAGGTTGTTAAGGATTTGTTAAGACTCGGCCGTTTCTGTTTCTTGTCTTATTTTTTTAGGAGTTCTCCAAACGCGGTAGACATGAATTGCTATGGAGGCTCCCACACCCGCTGTCAATAGAGCAATAGGTGCAGAGACGGGGAGATAATAAACGCTGATAAAGGCAAAAGCTATTAGGGCAGAGGTGGCTCCCATACAGACCATTCCAGCTTTGAGGTGAAGGATAGCTCGACGGCTCCAAAGTTCGCTTTTTTCTTCACTTTTGCTTAATTTTGAGGCTATGATCTCCCCTATAGCTATCAAAGGAAGAGCTATAGACCCGACGAGAGCTATCAAGGGAAAAAAGAAAGATTTAAGAGCCCCATCCATAAAAGCCAAGGGGGTCAAAAGAGCGGCAGATCGAACGGGATGTGCTTGGGAAAACTTCCTATATTTTGAGCTCGTTCGAATGAACTCTGTTGGAAAGCCAAAAAAACGGTCTGTAAAATCGCGAACTTCGCTAACCATAAAAATTCACCTTTGAATCAACAATAGTTAAGGAATTGTAAATTAAAAGCCAATTATAAGGAATAGCTTATTTCAAAGATAAGAGTGGCTAACGGGGAGAGGATAATTTCAAGGCTTTCTGTTTTCCCTTCGTGATCTTTTATTAATTCAACGGTTTCATTCATTTTCCCCGATCCTCCATAAAGGGGATTATCTGTATTGAAAATTTCTTTAGCAAAAGCAAGATGGGGAAGGCGAAGGCGGTATTTAGAGACTGTGGAGGGGGTAAAATTATGAACGCAAAGAAGTTGAGTAACCGATTGGCTCTTTCTTTTATATGTAATAACGCAATTGGTTGTATCAGAAAAATCGACCCATTCAAATCCCGAATAATCGAAATCATTGGTCCAAAACTGCTCACGAGACAAATATAATCTATTGATGTCTTGCACCATTCTTTTTAACCCATCATGGCTAGGATAACGTAGGAGATGCCAATGGATCTCTTCTTTGCACCACCATTCATTCCATTGCCCCAGCTCCCCTCCCATGAATAACATTTTTTTTCCTGGCTGGCAGATCATATAGCTATAAAGAAGCCGCAAGTTAGCAAACTTCTGCCAATAGTCGCCGGGCATCTTCGAAAGAAGACTTCGCTTTCCATGGACGACTTCATCATGGGACAAAACGAGGATAAACTTTTCGGAAAAGGCGTAGAGCAGGCCAAAGGTCAATTCGTTTTGGTGGTAGTTGCGAAATAAAGGATCTTTGGAGAAATAGCGCAACGTATCATTCATCCATCCCATATTCCATTTGTAGTCAAATCCGAGTCCATTTTTTTCCAAGGGAGTCGTGATCCCAGTAAAAGCCGTCGATTCCTCAGCAATAGTCATGACTCCAGGATAATAGCTATGAACGATAGAGTTGAGATGTTTTAAAAACTCAATCGCCTCGACGTTCTCGTTGCCACCATAACGATTGGGTATCCATTCTCCGTGATTTCTACCGTAATCGAGATAGAGCATCGAAGCTACGGCATCGACGCGCAAACCATCGATATGCATCTGACCGAACCAGAAAAGAGCGTTGGCAATTAAAAAATTCGAAACTTCATGGCGCCCATAATTAAAAATGTTGGTGCTCCAATGAGGATGAAATCCTTGGCGGGGATCTTCGTGTTCATAGAGGGCTGTTCCATCGAATCGAGAGAGAGAGAAACGATCCGTGGGAAAATGGGCGGGAACCCAATCGACAATTACTCCTATTCCTTCTTGGTGGAGGCGATCGACAAAATACTGAAAGTCCTCGGGAGTTCCATAGCGGCTCGTGACGGCAAAAAAACCCGAAATTTGATATCCCCATGACTCGTCTAAGGGGTGTTCGGCAATAGGCATGATTTCAACGTGTGTGAATCCCATCTCTTTGCAATAAAGGGCCAGCTCATCTGCTATCTGTCTATATTTTAGGCTCTCTCCGCTCGGTTTTCTCCAGGAGCCAAGGTGGACCTCATAAATGAGCATGGGAGCAGCATCGCTCCTTTTAGGCCGTTTTTGTATCCATTCGTTATCACCCCACTTATGTCGATTCACGTCGGCAATAACCGAAGCAGTTAGAGGGCGAAGCTCGCTTTGTAAAGCAAAGGGATCGGCCTTGATTTCTAGGTCACCCGACGGTGTTCTAATCTCAAATTTATAGCGTTCTCCCTCTGCAAGTCCTGGAACAAAGAGCTCCCATACGCCACTATGTCCCATGGAACGCATGGGGTTGGCTCGCCCATCCCAAAAATTAAAATCGGCGACAAGCGCTACGCCGCGCGCCGAAGGAGCCCAAACGGCAAACTGTACTCCCTTCACTCCTTGCTGGACGGTAAGCCTGCCACCCATCACTTTATAAAGTTCATAATGCACTCCTTTACGGAAGAGATAGCCATCCATCTCACCAAATGTCGGCCAAAAGGCATAGGGGTCCTCGGCAAGCAGGCCATTTTGATGGTACACTTTATAATCTTTGTAAGTCGTATCATCGGGAACGACGCTTTCGAAAATGCCGAAGGGGTGGACTTTTTGGGCTTGTGCCACTTCCCCTTTCAACTGAAAATAGACTTCTCTAGCTCCTGGCCTTAAAAGGCGGATGACTTTTTTCCCTTCGGGAAGTGTATGGATCCCAAGATAACGGTGAGGATCATAGTGAAGGCTGGCAATAAGATCTTCAACATCACTTGCAATTACAGGATCGGTCCCTTGAAGCTTCTCCACTTTAGGCAACTTAAAAACTATTTTTCGAATCGATCCAATAAATAGGTCGATCCCGATTTTATTTCCAGTCCCTTTCTTCCTTCCACCTGTTCCCCTTTTTCTTTGGGATGGGTGCGGAGGCGGTATTTTTTTACCGATGGGGGAAATCGAAAAAAGAGAGTAGCGTCGCTTTCGGCTTTAAGAGCGAGTCTCCTCAAACTCTTTTTGCTCCATTCGAAATCGATTTTTCCGAAAGGGGGACAAGCCACTTTTGTCATTCTCCCTGCAAAAAATTGTGGAGGGAGAGAAGGGAGAAGGGCAATGATATCATTATCCTGCTGGAAAAAAAGAGAGCGAATTAATCTGGCTCCTTCTGTTAGGAGATAAAAAGGAGTTACAGAAGGGATCTCAGTAGAGCGGGGCACAAGCCCTTGAAAATCGGTATCGGTGAGGCGCGGGACGAGCATTCCTTGAAATCCGGCAAGGAAGAGAGAACGAAACGCAGGAAGGATGTGTTCGGGGCGATGAGATGCAATTGCATCCTCGCACGCACGGAGTAGGGAAAACATACCGGAGGAAATGTGCGGAGGAGAAGCAAGAGAGCACTCTCTTCCCAACCGATGCCAAAGAGGAAAAATTTCCGAAAAATCGAGCCGCTTTTTTATCGCTTCCCACTCTTGCTTTTTATGCGAGCCTAAAGAGAGGCGTTCGGGTTCTATCCAACGAGATTCTTTTGGAGAAAATTGCTTTTCTTTCACGATGTGATGGGGAGAAAAGATCGAGTAGCGAAAGTAGCCGTTCTTTGCTTCTCCAAAGAGGTTTACTTTTTTCTTCTCCATATCGAGTTCTACCGTAAAATTATCCACAGGACCTTCTACAGGGAGGAAAATCTCTTTGATAAGACTTTTCTCGCTGCTGGAGAGATCATAAAAGCGGAGGAGAGTAGGAAATCCTTCGAGAAAAGAGAGATCCCAAGGCAAGGGCACCTCAATGCCGGGAAGATGAGAAAACGGATGCAATCTTGTTGCAATGGTAATAGGACGCGTCATGGTACACCTACGAGTCCTGCAGGCGTATTGTCAACGAGAGTCACTTCGATCAGTTGATTGGGCTGCAAAGATGCAGGTATGGATACTCCCAAAAAGTTATCAGTATGGCCAAAGGAGTGTTCCTTATCGCCATTTTCTGTCAAAACGGCCATGCGGCGTCCCACATAGCGTGCGCGGAGATGAAACGCAACCTCCTCTGAGCGGCGGATCACCTCGCGTTTCCTTGCAGTAATGACCTCTTGGGGCACTTGATTAGGATAAAGGGCGGCGCGGGTTCTCTCTCTTTTTGAATAGGGAAACATATGCACCTTCGCAAAGCCGACCTCTTCAATTATTTCGAGGGTTTCATTAAAGTCGCCTTCGGTCTCTCCCGGAAAGCCAACGATGACATCCGTTGTGAACGTGAAGTCGGGAGAAGCTTGGCGAAGGCGTTGGCAAGTATCGAGAAAAATCTGCTTTGTGTACTTGCGGTTCATCCGTTTCAATACAACATTCGATCCCGATTGCAACACGATATGCATGCTTGGGCAGGTCGTTTTGCCATTTAAGATGGCATCGGCCAAATCGTCATCGACCTCATCGGGATCAATGGATGAGAGTCGGAGCCGTTTTAATCCTTCCAGTTGATCTACCTCGCGGATCAAATCTCCCAGCCGCTTATTTTCTCCTCCCCCATCAAAGTCGCCCACATTGATTCCCGTAAGGACAATTTCTTGGTATCCCGCCGCAATCAGGTCTTTTACTTCTTTCACGACCTCCGCTATGGTTTTGGAACGGGAGCGCCCTCGAACATAAGGGATGATACAATAAGTGCAAAACGAGTTGCATCCATCTTGCACCTTTACAAAGGCGCGGGTGTGCCCCTCAAAATTCTTAATCGAGAATTCGGGCATCTCTTCATCGGGAAATAGGTACTGTACGAGCTTCTCTTTCTCTTTATTGGGGACAACGTGAAAAATCCCTCCGATCTCTTCATTGAGCTTCGGCTTTGCCTCCACCATGCATCCCGTCACTGCCACTTTGGCATGAGGATGTTCACGGATCATTTCCCTAATCTGATGGCGGCTTGAACGATCTGCGCCCTCGGTCACTGTACAAGTATTGATAATGCAGTAATCGGCCGTTTCACCCTCTTTAGCTTCTTCAAACCCGAGAGCTAACAGTTGATCGCGATAGCCTTGAGTCTCGTACTGGTTCGTACGACAACCCAGGGTAGCCAACTTAAACTTTCTTCTTTCCATCCTTTCTCCAGGGGAGGAAATGATCTCAAAAAAAAGAGGATCTTTTCAACTCCTTTTCTCTTTTTTATTTATAAGCCTATTGTTAAGATGTTGTAAAAATCAAAGAGGCAATATATGTACGAAACTCCAAGAACAGGCAAGTCTCAACTTATATTATATTGGCAAGGCGATAGCGAATGTACCAAAAACTTTCTTAAAGGTGGGGAGATTAAAGTCATAGATATTTTTTTTGATGGGGTTTCCACTAAAATTAGCGGTTCTCTTCCTAGGCAGGGGGATCTTACTAGTAAAGTAGTGCAATTGAAGATAAATACAAGAGAAGATACCGGCAATTCCATTCTAGATACCATGGGCGAAAAAACAGTCGACTCCATTAGTTATCCCCCTGAAGTAGCTAAAACAATCAAAATCCAAGCAAGAACATTCTTTACCTATGTAGATAGATCTATAGGCACAATGGATCGAAATGGTCGGATAAGCTTTAACAATTATCGAGCAACGCGTGAGGATCTCACAGTTTCTATTAAAGAAAAACCCGATTTCAAAGAAGGCGAGTGCTATGGAATATATGTCGAGCATACAGTAAGAGACGATGATGATAAAATAGAAGCGCGCATTCGACTAGAAAATAGCATTGAAAAAACAGAAACACATTTCTCTAATTTGATGGAGGAAATTGTTCAACTCTTACTCAAAAAATTACCAGAAGCACAAAGCAAAGGAGTCGATGTAACTACTAAGGAGGCTACGGCAGACCTACTTATCTCCACTTTGCAAGAGCTTGCATCCCAATGGCTTGAGAAATTCTCATCGGCAGATTTCATGCGTATGAGGGTAGAAGCAAATGACTACCAGTGCCCATTTAATCGAATACTTATCTATAGTTCTCTGCTTGAGGTTGTATCAAATTATGCAACTATAAAATCTCATATGGAAAACATGGAACCGATAATTGCTGCATTTGATAAAGGGGGGTTTGAAGAGGCTATGCGAATGGCCGAGACCTTCGAAGACGAAGGGAGAAAATATTTCGCGTTCGGAGCGCTTGTAAATACTTGCATCAATCTTGGCTGGCTAGAAAAAGCAAAAATAGCTTTTGCAAAAATACCCGACGGCACGGCTGGTAAAGAGGAATTACTAAAGGATCATCCCGAGCTTAGAAGTTCGACCTACAAACCAGAAGAAGAAGAGGAGGAGGAGAAAGTAGTCGAAACACAACCCGAAATAGCGCAGCGACCTCCTTCCCCTTCCAAAGTTGTAGAAAGCAAAAAATTTTCCTCCGATGCAAGGGGAGATGTCTACAAGGATTCGAAGAAGAAACAACCAGATAAAAAATGTTTGGTGAGTTAGAGGAGGTTTAGTAACTCCAGGTGAGGAAAGGATCTCAAAAATTTTCACCCTTTTCTCTTTTTTATTTATAAGTCGATTGTTAAGATGTTGTAAAAATCAAAGAGGCGATATATGGAAGCTAGTAGTGCAAGCCCAAGAACGGGAAATGTTGAATTTAAATTATTTTGGCAAGGCGATAAAGAGTGTGCCATGGACCATGTTAAAGATTGGGAGATTAAAATCATAAATATTATTTTTAAAGGGGTGGCTACCATCAGCGCTTCCCTTCCTCAGGAGACTTTAACCAATAAAGCAGTGCAATTGAAGATGACTTCCAGCGGTGGTGAAATCAACGTAACGCGGGACTCTATCAGTTACCCTCCCGAAATAGCCAAAACTATTAAAATTAAAGTAAAAATATTCGAAAACAATCAGGACACCACTGTAGGCAAAGATGATTTAGCTCCGTTAAGGTTTTTTCATTCTGGAGCCTGGGCTGTTTCCATTAAAGAAAAACCCGATTTCAAAGCAGGCGAATGTTATGGAATATATGTCGAGCATACTGTAGTGCGTACGGTAGAGAAAATTGATGAAAAAATCGAAGCGCGCATTCGACTAGAAGGGTCCCCCACGATGAGAAGCTCTAACTACAAGCCCGAAGAAAAAGAGGAGCTAGTCCAATCGGAAAAGAAAAAACCAGAAGATAAAAAATGTTTAGTGAGTTAGGTAATGTATTCTCCTCAAGTTGGTAGACAAGACTCATTTCGCGACAATATTACTCAGTTGAAAGCTCTTTCATTTAGCAGAGCTTTTTTCCTTTCATCTGAAATAGATAGAATAGTTAGAACTTCGATGGTTCGAATCCCAGTTTACAGCCATGGCTGTCAAATGGAACGATGCTGCTTTATTAATTTCAATACCCTCGAACGTCTTGCCGCTCTTGACGCGGAAGCGCAATACTATTTCCGACTGGGGGGTTTATTCGCCACTTTGGAAGAGAATTTTATCTCTCTAAGAGGAATTACTCAGTAAGAGTCCACACACACCGGGAACTCGAAGACTGTTTTTATCTGGGTCATGGGAGAGAACCTCTCCACCACCGAATTCTTTTTGATCGGTATGGAAAATTATCTTTCCTTGAAAGGGAAGCTCTAATTCTTCCTCGGTTGTATTGAAATTGCAGAAAACGCCGAGCCATTCTGCATCTAACTTGTATTCCCAAGCGATCCATTTTCCTTTGGAAAATACTCGCAATTTACCTTTCAAAGGTGCTTTTTTTCGGAGGTCGATTAATGTTTGATAGAGTTTCAAAATTTCTTCTTTCCGCTTCCAACTTAATTTTGAGAGTGAGAATGCATGCTCGGTGGGATGAGCCGCATGCCCAAATTCTTTTTTTCTTCCTTCATACACCTTCTCGATAAGCTTGGGGTCTCTATAGTCGACGAAAAAGGGAAAGGGTGTCTCTTCCCCATATTCTTGCCCCATAAATAGCAAAGGGAGTGAGGGAGAAAGAAGCAGGCAAAGAGCTGCTAATTTCTGAGAGGGAAAGGAGAGAGAAAGAGCCAAGCGGTCATTGAAAGGACTATTACCTATCTGATCGTGGTTTTGAATAAAGTTCACCAGCTTTTCTCTTGCCACTCCGCGAAAAGAGTTGCCTTGCCTTCGCTTGCGGAATTTAGAATACTCTCCCTGATAGATGACGCCCGAGAGGAGGGCTTTTTTAAACGAGCCGATTCCTTGGTAATCTTGGTAATATCCCTCTTGTTCGCCGGTGAGCGCAACGTGAATGGCATGGTGAAAATCTTCATTCCACAAGCCCTGAAACCCAGATCCTTCCCGCCTTATATAGCGACTGTCATTGAGGTCGCTTTCAGCAATCAGAAAAGCTTTTTTTCCCGATTGCTCGACGGCTTCAGATATTTCCTTGAGGAAGGGTGAGGCACTAAAATCAAATAGAGCATGGAGGGCGTCAAAACGAAGACCGTCGATGTGAAATTCATGGATCCAGTAAAGGACATTCTGAAGAACAAAATGGCGCACCTCATCGGAATAGGGGCCATCGTAGTTGATGGCATCTCCCCAAGGGGTTTTATATTTTTTTGTGTGGTACGGCCCCCATTCATGCAAAAAATTTCCCTCGGGACCAAAATGGTTGTAGACGACGTCAAGACAGACGGCAATCCCCTCTTTATGGCAATGGTCGATAAGTTCTTTTAATTCTTGAGGAGAGCCATAGGTGTTTTGAGGAGCATAGAGGTTAACTCCATCATAACCCCAATTCCATCTCCCTGAAAATTGATTGATGGGCATAAGCTCAAGGCAAGTAATGCCGAGGTGTTTTAGGTAGCCGATTTTTTCTCGCACTCCTCGATAAGTCCCCTCAGGGGTAAAGGCCCCCACGTGACATTCATAAAAGATGAGTTTTTCTTGAGGTATGCCTTTCCAAGCGCCATCGGTCCATGCAAACGAGGAAGAAAGCAGCTGCGAGGGACCAAACACTCCTTCAGGCATAAAGCGCGAGACGGGATCGGCCCTCTCTTTCCCATTTTTACCTATATAGGCATAGAGCGTTCCCTCTTTTACATTTTTTAACGTATGAGAAAAGTAGCCTTTGTGATCTTTTTCCATAGGCAGCGGTTCAGGGTAGCGATCACCATAGAGTTTTAGATGTAATAATTCCTGAAAAGGAGCCCACACTTTAAAGCGCGCTTCTCCTTGCTCGTGTAGATTTCCTCCAAGATCAAGCTCCCACATGGCGTACCTCAAGTATTGCACATGGATAAGTCGAAAATACCCCCTCTAAAGGCAATTGAAAAGAGTCGTCTTCTTTTTTTAGCTTTAGGGTTTGGAGAGTGAAAATATCTGTTAGGCTTACTTCTTTGGGTAACACAATGCTCGTTCCTTCCCAGCAACTTCCCACAGGTGCACTCTCTGGAGGGGTAAGTGAAGTAAAAAAACGCGAGGCTACCACTACAGCGCTTTTGTTTTGTACTTTTCTCATAAAGGCGATGACATGTTCTTTATGCTTGCCCATGACCTTAAGGGGCACATATTCCCCTTCTAAAAAGAGCTCTTTGTTCTCTCTTCTAAAATGGAGTCCACGCGAGGTAAGAAACTGTTTAGTCTCCTCCTTTTGATTTAATCTGTGCGCCTGTGCTTCAAAATCTACCGGATGGCGATTATCGGGATCGACTAGAAAAAAATTCCAACTCTCATTCCCTTGAAAAAGATCAAAGATACCGCAAGAACCCAGCTTCAATGTAAGAGAAGAGAGGGAATTCCATTTTCCATACCGGGCGATTTCTCGCTGAAAAGATAAAAACGAGAGAAGAAAACTGGGAGTGTTAAAAATGGCTTGAAAAAACCCTTGAAGGGCGTTTTCATACTCGGCTTTAGGCATAGACCAACTGGTGTAGATCCCCGCTTCGCGCACTATTTTAAACACTACCTTCCATAAACGATCTAAAAGAGTCTGAGAAGGCCGATCGACTTCTTCCGGCCACACTCCTATCAACATTTGATACAGGTAATATTCAGTATTGGCATCGGGATAATAGACCCCAGCAATCTCTTGTTTATATTTATGGTTATTCTCTTGCCACTGGGAAACGATGCCTTCCCATTTTTGTGGAATTTCGCTTAGGACATTGAGACGCATCCGTACATCTTCGCTAAATTTCGAATCGTGCGTCGATGTGGCCAAAAACCCCAAGGGCCATTTGGTTAATTTTTCTTCGTTAAAATGGTCGAATTCAGCTTTTGAAATGCCAAATAGGCTAGGATCAGAACCCACTTCGTTGAGAGAAATGAAACGATTGTAGATATAGTACACTGCATCTTCCAAAGCTTTGGCTGTTACAGAAGGAGTGAGTTGCTGGAAGCGGAGAAGGAAATCAAAAGCTTCACTCCCCTCCTCTTTCATATGGGGAGATTCAAGTAAGAGGAGATCTCTCAAATAGTTGTAGATTGAAATATCAATTTCGGGCCTCCTCTGCTTGGCCTTTTCCACGGCTTCTAAAATATAGTTTCTCTCTTTCTTTGAAATCTTTTGGTTGGGTGCGAGATAGGTCCTATAGACGGGGAAGCACGCGATAATTTCTTGTAACGCTTCTGTTAGATCGACACGGGAAAAGTCTCGAAAATAGATATTTTTTTCGGAAAGGCGATCGAGGCGCCATCCCAGGTTCTGCCATTCGCTTCCCATAAAAAAGCGGACGATTCTTTTTTTCTTCTCATAAAGGAGCCCTTCAAAATCGTATGTCCGATCAATAAACTTCTCATAGAGTTGGGTAAAGTACTTTTCGTTCTCCTTTTTAATAAATATCCCATTGGAAATAGCGAGATAATCGTATCCGACGCTCCCGTCGACCTCCCATGAGTCTGGCAGCTGTTCCTTAAAATCGAGGATTTTTTCGACGATAATGAGAGGAGCACCTTTTTCGCGTAACCTTAAAAAGTAATCGTGGGGTTTATAGAGTCCATCGGGATGATCGACTCTAATTCCCTGGATTTTTTTTGATTCTAATAGTTGAAACACCCAAGCGTGATGGGCTTTGAGTACTTTTTCTTTCTCAATATGAATAGCTACGAGTTCGTTGATATTGAAAAAACGGCGGTAGTTGATCTCTTGCCCACCGACCTTCCAGTGAGCAAGGCGGTAGTATTGCGCTTCGAGAAGTTCGTGCAGACTATGCTTTTTTTTCTCAGTCTGCGAAGCAAGAGGAAGGCGGTAATCGCCATACGCAACCCAAGAACGTTCTTCGCTCTCTTCTAAGTAGATTTCCCCACTTTCAAGGCATTTGCCATACACATCTCCAAGGAGGGGGAGCAAGACTTTATCTTTGAGCTCCCGCTTCAAGGGATGCCAATCAATATCGAAAAAATCGGCATACTCCGAGGAGGGTCCTTTTTCTAGAACGTCGAGCCACCAGTGGTTTTTCTTGATTCCCATGTGATTCGGCACAACGTCGAGAATCTGTTGCATCTTTCTCTCTTGCAGGGCTTGGCAAAAGGCATCATATTCCTCGATCGTCCCAAGAAGTGGATTCAGCTCATTGGGATTTATCACATCGTAGCCATTGCTGCTCGCGGCATTAAAAATGGGAGAGCAATAGACCCCTTCGACGCCTAAGCGATCGAGATAGGGTACCAAAGCAATAGCTTTTTTTAAGGGAAACTCTTCGGTGAGCTGGATCCGATAGACAGAGGAGGGAATATCGCTAAGTGACCTCATGAGTTTTTCTTCTTACTCAGATCGATCCTATCATCTCCAGGGAATAAGAGAGTGGAAATCACAGTAAAGTATTCTCTCAAATGGCGGGTAATGAGGAAATTTTCTTTAACAAGTTGCCTCCCATTTTCTCCTAGTTCTTTCATTTTTTGGGGATTTTGGATGAGATAGCGGATTCTATGGGCAGCCCCTTCGGGCGTGTTGACAAGGAAGCCGGTGTAGTGGTTGATCACCTGGAGGCGAATCCCTCCCGTATTACCTCAAATCACTGGTTTGGTTTTCCATAGCGCTTCCGTTACCGTCAGCCCAAACCCTTCACTTGTAGATTTTTGCAAGACGATATCCGCTCCTCGCTGCAAGCCGTTGATGACGCGGTGTTCGTTGGGAGGAAGCATCAAAAGGTGGATGTCCGGGTCTGCGTTCGCACTATCCAAGGCTTCTTGATAGATCAATTGCCCTTCGGGATCGTCGACAGCACTCCCTCCTGCATAAACGAGTTGCAAAGAGGAGTAAAACTTTTTTACCAGTCTGTAGGCTTGGATGACGCCCAAAGGATCTTTAAAACGATCAAATCGAGAAACTTGTAACACGATGGGACGCGAACGATCGATCGAAAATCGATTTAAAATCGTGGCTATTTCTCCCTGGTCAAGTTCAATATTCTTTTCAGAGAGCGGGTCGATGCTGGGAGGAATGAGGTAGATCGGATGGGAAAGGGGTTGGATGAAATCGACAAGAGAAAAAATAGAACCATCATATTGTTCGATATAGGGCCTTAAGTATTTCCATGTGGTTCTATCGGGATGTGTCGTAGCAATATGACATCTCCAAATCCACTTCCCTTTCCGCTCTGGGAGATGGGAAATCAGAGGGAGAGGTTGTGGATCGTGGATAAAGACAATATCGGCTTCTTGCAATTCGTTCTTTAGTTCTTCTGCGTTTTTGCGATTGGTCTCTTCGAAATTTTGGAGAAAAGAACTAGAGGGATGAGGCCCAAACCTCCCTTGCAAAAGGTTATGGAACATTTTGGTGCAGGAAAAAAAATCGGGATTGCCTTTAATCACTCTCCATTCGGTTGCAATTCCCAGTGCGTTACTTAAGGGGACCATCTTGGTCAATATTTCAGCAACACCTCCCCCTTCGGGCGTCGAGCTTACATGGACGATCTTTACCCCTTTAATCAACGAAGCCATTTGGTAGAGCTGGTCGACGACTTCCGTCCCAAGCAAATGCTTATAGTTTTCCCAAACGTTGACACTCATGGCAGGTACTGGTTCACTAGTTCACATAAATTTTTTTTAATTTCTCCTAGGGAAAAGAAATAGGGATCGATACGTTGAATGCGTAAGACGAGTTCTTTGTACTCTGCATGGAAACTCTCTTCCAGCCAATTACTAAAGTCATCGATGGGACGTGCATTTCTTTTCCTCGCATCGATAAAATGGTAAAAAATAGCACTTGATGAGAGCGAAGGAAGGACCGATTTCCATTCGGAAGGATGCGACACGGAAATAGGAGTGTCAAATACGACAATCATTGATCGAAGAAAGTAGAATTTCATATCTTTATGCACAGAGATGAGCTCAGCCTCATCCATGCGTTGTTCAATGATTTCGATTAAGATTTGCCTTAGCTCTTCGAGGTCTTTGTAATCGGTGGGATCGATGACCTCTAGCCTTTCGGCTAAGATATCGTCGTGTAAGTTAAAATGAGCCCACCTGGCGAAATCATTGAGATATTCGATTTGGAGGAAAGAGAGCCTCAAGCGACTGCCCCAGAAATGGTAATACAAAGAACTCGGCGAAATCCTACTCACGATATCTCGCAGCTCTGGCAACGATGAGGCCGACTCACCAGTGGCCATCACCGCCAAAGCACAGTCCTTAATAAAAAAAGGCACCATGCCTCTATTTCCCCTTTCTCCCCAATTATCGCAACAATATTTTTACCTCACAGCAAGATAGGCTAGTAAGAAAAATTTCTAGCCAGAGCCAATAGCGGGGGCGGGTTCCCACGCCCCCTGCTCCCCGTTGGGCTTCCCCCGCTGCGCCAAATCGTCCCTCCTTCGGGGGGGCAGTGCATAGCACAGCACCCCCACTCGTTCGGAACGATTTTGCATTGCGGATGGAAGCCATTGATTGCGGGCCGAAGCCCGCACCGA
>JBIOXR010000046.1:0-5474 GCA_044869735.1 Chlamydiales bacterium | reverse complement strand
GGGGAAAAAGTGTCCATCGACATAGCTGTGGGGTCGTTAGAAGATCCTATCTTTTGTCGAAAGCTAGTAGAAATGATCGAAGCAAAACAGCCCGATCTCATCATCAACAACGCTGGAGTGGGCCTTTATGGAAGGGGTGCCGAGATTTCTTTGGAGAAGCAGCTCTCCATAGTAAAAGTGAATGATGAAGCGCTTACCCATCTCACGTTGGCAGGAGCAAAAGCCCTACAGACTCATAACAAAACGGGAGTGATAGTCAATATCGCCTCTTTTCTCGCTTTCACTTCATCTCCTGGGATGGCTGTCTATGGAGCATCAAAAGCCTATGTTTTGAATTTTTCGAAAGCTCTCGACTACGAACTGGCTCCCTTTGGCATCCGAGTTCTCGTGAGTTGTCCTGGGCAGGTTGCGACCGCATTTGTAGAAAGAGCGTCTGGAAGAAAAAATGCTCCTCGTATAGGCCCTGTTCTCTCCGCGGATTTCGTAGCCAAAAAAGTATGGAAACAAATCGAAAAAAGGAAAGGAGTCGCTATTATTGATTGGAAATACCATATTCTCTTGGAGATTTTGCGAATCTTACCCGAAAAAGTGGTTCATAAGATTTACCTTAAGAGTGGACTAGAACGACTGTTATGACTTTTGACCTTTTTGCTCTCGATCCTGCTATCCTCGATGCCTTAAAATCGATGGGATATAACACCCCTACAGCAGTGCAACAACAAGCCATTCCTTTAATCTTGGAAGGGCACGATCTGATTGCTCTTGCAGAAACGGGATCGGGAAAAACAGCTGCTTGTGCTATCCCCGTTTCTCATAAAATCGATGCTTCTCGCTCCACCGTGCAAGGACTCATCATCGTCCCTACGCGTGAATTGGCCATGCAATACGCGATGGAGACGCAAAGGATAGGAAAGAAAAAAGGAATTAAAGCCTTTGCCCTCTTTGGTGGAGAAGAATACTCACTTCAGGAAGCAAAATTAAAAGCTGGTGTCCATGTGCTGATAGCTACTCCAGGTAGACTCATCGATTTTATCTACACGCGCAAGATCGACCTCTCTCATGTAGAAACACTCATCATCGATGAAGGAGATAAACTTCTTAGCATGGGGTTTTATGACGACCTCGAGTTTATCATCCAGTGCCTCATTCACGACCACCAAACCCTTCTTTTTTCTGCAACTCTTCCTCCAGAGATCAGAAAATTGGCTTCATTGCATATGAAATCACCCAAAGAAGTAACTTTAATTAGCTCTCAACCAACGCCAACCAATATAGAACATCTCTTTTATATGTGCCCCCCTTCGAAAAAAAGGGGCGAAGCGATTAGAGATATTTTGCAGCGCGAACCTCCAGCACAAGTCATCATCTTTTGCAGTTCGCGTCAAGAAGTCGAAGATCTTTGTTCCTATTTAAAACGCCATTTCCAAGAGATCGATTTTCTCCATGGAGGTTTGACCCAGCAGCTCAGAACAAAAATCACCGATAAATTTCGGAGGAATAAAACAAAAATCCTCGTTGCGACTGATGTCGCCGCACGAGGCCTCGACTTCTCCGGCATCTCTCATGTGATCAACACCTACTTTCCCAAAGATCGCGACACCTATCTTCATCGAGCTGGTCGCACGGGCCGCATTGGCCGCTCGGGCAAATGCATCACCCTCATCGGCAAGCGCGACCTCTCTCGAGTGCAAGCCCTCCTCGACCTCATTTCCAAGCCCCTTCAGTGGTATTAAAAATGGCCAAGAAAACAAAAATTGAGGTTATTGAAACTGAATTAAAGTTATATTTTCATAAGAAAAGAATGCGACTTTTCAATGAAAGTTATAAAAATCTACACAAAAACCCTCAGGCCTGGGAAGAAGAATTGGGAGAAAGAAATATTCTCGAAGGAACTTTGAGGGATGGTTTTGAAATTGAAGTTGATTAGTCATTAAATGGAAGATATCATCTGTTTAATGCTTGAGAGAAGGGTATTGAGGCGGAGATCGCACGATTCGATGGCCCGTTGAATATCTTTGGGGGTACCAACGAAATGTTTGTCGCGAATTTCGGCATAGACCTTAATTTTGGGTTCTGTCCCTGAAGGACGGATGGTGATTTTGGTCTTATCTGCTAGCCAAAAGCGCAGGACATCGGAAGCAGGGAGAGTGAGAGTTTCGTGGTGCCCCGTTGAGGTAAAAAGACGAGTATGGGTGGTGTAATCTTCGATCTCTTCCACTTCCACACCTCCAAGAGTTGAGGGAGGCGATTTCCTGAAGTGGTCCATAATCCGCTTCATCTTATCCACACCCTCTTTCCCTTCAAATTCGATCGAAAGGATTTTTTCTCGAAACACCCCATGTTTATGGTAGATCTCAAAGAGGAAATCGACGAGTGTTTGCCCTTTTAACTTGACGTGGAGAGCCGCTTCTGCGAAAAGTGCTGACATTACGACGGCATCTTTATCGCGCACATGCGTACCGATGAGGTATCCATACGATTCCTCGGCACCAAAAACGAAATGGTGGGTTGTGACCGGTGCCTGTTTCTCATCTTCCCATTGTGAAATTTTTTCACCTATATACTTAAACCCCGTGAGGAGATCGAGACAGGTGATCCCATAGGCCTTGGCGATTTCTGCTACGAGTTCCGTAGTGACAATGGTTTTCAGAATCATGGGTTTCGGGGGGATCTTGTGATTTTCTTTCAATGCTCGGCAGAGGTGTGCTGTCGCAATACAGGCCAATTCGTTGCCAGTGAAGATATAGGGCTTCCCTTCGTGCATGGCAGCGACCCCTACTCTATCGCAATCGGCATCATTGGCAATGAGGATATCTCCCTTGATTTTTTTTAACATCTCGATGCCTAAAGCGAGATTTTCGGGATATTCGGGGTTGGGCGTTTTGACTGTCGGAAAATTGCCATCGGGGACGATCTGTTTCTCTACCATGGCAACGCGCGTGAAACCCCAGCTATAAAGAGCCTCTGGTACGATGGAAATTCCTCCCCCATGTAGGGGCGTATAGGCAATAGAAAGCTCTTTTCCCTTTTTAAGATTATCTTGGGGGTAGTTTTGCAAAGAAGCGATCGCTTTAAGGTAGGCGAGGTCGATTTCTTTGCCAATGAGATGGACGAGAGGATTGGGAAGAGGCGTCATCTTGATTTGCCTCGAACTCGTGATCTTGTTCACTTCGTCGATGATTCCCTTGTCGTGAGGGGGAAGTACTTGTCCTCCATGCTCCCACCAGACTTTATACCCATTATATTCTCGCGGGTTGTGAGAGGCCGTAATCATCACAGCGGCTATACTCTTTTTCTTGATTAGAGCAAAGGAGACTAAAGCTACGGGCCGGAAACTATCGAAGAGGTACACAGTTATGCCATTGCCGGCTAATACTTTTGCCGTTTCTTCGGCGAATTCTTTGGAATGATTGCGAGTATCATAGCCTACGACCACCGAGCTTTTCGCTCCTTTTGGCGTTTGCGAGGAGATGTAATTAGCAAGCCCTTGGGTGGCATTTCGGACTGTAGTGAGGTTCATCCGATTGGTGCCAATTCCCATTAACCCACGTAAACCCCCTGTCCCAAAAGCAAGATGAGTATAGAAGGCATCGATGAGCTCTTTTGGATTTTCTTTCTGTAGGCGTTTGATCTCGTCTTTCGTCTCTTGATCGTAATCTCCTTTTAACCAAGCATCGATGTTATGCTGGGTCTTAGAATCGATGAGAAGAGCTGCTTTTTCCATAGTCAGTTATTCTCGTACACCAGGAGTGATAAAAAAAACAAGAATAATCTATGACTTTGTAGACACCTTCTAACGAAAAACAATGGGATGAGATTCGTTGCGGAGAGTGTCGCCGATACAATAGCCCAAACGTTTGAATGAAAAGAAAAAGGGGTCGCTTTTTTTTTCAACCACAACAGTCGATTCCCCACTATAAACGACGAGAAGATAACAACCTGCTTGGATCTTATCGAGAGGAAGAGGCAATGTACTTTTGAAAAAGACGCCATTTCCCTCTTTTCCTGGGAAGGGTGCGGGAAGGGGAGATCCGTCGACTTCAAGAGCAAGTAGCAAACCGAATATCTCTCCTTGTAGGCTTGAAATTTCACTTAGATTACTCTGCTCATCAGAAATTAGTCCTTGTGAAGGAGATAGAAGTTGATCGTAAGCGAGGCGAATCGGTTTTAAATGTGTGAGGGCAAAAAGAATATGAGCAAATCCCCTAGATCTTCGCTTAATCTCTGGCGAAAGGCGGAAAAGGTCGCGACCGCAAAGGAGAGAGGTCTCCTCTTTTTTTTGCTTATGGTAAGCTAGTCGAGAACTTTTTAGGCAGTCGGCATTCTCTTCTGGCGTCAAAAGACCATCGAATTCAATGAACCCGTGTGTATGAAAGAATTTTTTATGATCTCCGACGAGTGTAAAACGCATGTACTTAGGCTCAAGGATTTTCGATAGAAAGAAATACTTTACCTTACCTTAGCCGAATAGTCAATGGGATAGATCCATTGAGTTTTTTAACGAGTCACTTTTATACTGATAAAGTCTTACAAAAAATTTGTTATGGCAAAGCCCGAAATTATATTTCCTCCACTTGTTACTATAGAAAAAGCAATAGGTTATGACTTTAAAAATAAATTACTATTAGTAGAGGCTTTTACCCATCGTTCTTTTGTCAATGAAAGATACGACTTCAATGTAAGACACAATGAGCGGCTGGAGTTCCTCGGAGATTCTGTGTTAGGGATGTTAGTGGCGGAGTTCCTCTACCTTCATTATCCAGAAACCCCAGAGGGTATTTTGTCTGATTTGCGCTCGCGTCTTGTCGAAGCCCCTTCATGCATTGTCTATATTCAAAAATTAAAAATAGCTTCCTACCTTCAATTGGGGAAGGGAGAGAGGATTAACGAGGGGAAAGGGAGGGGGTCATTACAGGCGAACTTATTTGAGGCAATTATTGGAGCGATTTATCTCGATGGGGGGCTCGAAGCAGCTAAGGAGTTCTTTTTTTCCCATTTCGAGAGTGAGATTAATGCCATACTGGCTTCTCCCCAGAGAAATTACAAAGCCGAACTTCAAGATTATACGCAACGGCGCTATCAAAAAATCCCCGTTTACGAAGTACTCGAAGAGTCGGGGCCATCCCACCAAAGACACTTCCGAGTAGGTGTATGGATCGAAGGCCAGCTCATGGGCGAAGGCATTGGCACCTCAAAAAAAGAAGCCCAAGCGAATGCAGCGCGTGCAGCAATAGAGAAGTTAGATATTCATTAAATTGCCAGGCGTTACACGCCAGGCGACAATGTAAAAAAGTTAAATTTCTGGTCAGCATTAATAGCGGGGACTGCGTCCCCAGCTCCCCTTTGAGCTTCCCCCGCTGCGCCAAATCGTCCCTCCTTCGGGGGGGCAGTGCATAGCACAGCACCCCCACTCGTTCGGAACGATTTTGCATTGCGGATGGAAGCCATTGATTGCGGGCCGAAGCCCGCACCGA
>JBIOXR010000045.1:0-8593 GCA_044869735.1 Chlamydiales bacterium | reverse complement strand
CAATCTGGATGAGGTCAGTATAGCGATTTTCATGGTCGATTTTATTGAGAAAGTGTTTGAGTTTTTCATTTTCGATGCGAGCGAGCTTCGCTGCTTTTTGTGCCTCTTTTCCTGGATTGGGGTGCGTGAATAGGTCGCGCATCGCTGTATGCAACACGGCTCGGTTTTCCGATTCTACCCCTTCGATTTTGTTGATCACCCCTCCCGCTTGCATTGCATGCATCTTTTCGACCATACGAGTCTCTTGAGAGAGCTCTTTGAGGGCAAATAAGACATCATCTGTCACCCTTTCGGTGGCAAAGAGGAGCTTAAATTCTCCTCCTTGGGCGACATAGCGCTCCATCCGCTCGGTAGAGAGGGCATCCTCCCGCGTCAAATCGTAAGGATTAGTAGCCAATCCTTTTAGGATGTGAGAAGCTTTTGTTTGACGGAAAGTTAAGGGCATAGTCTCCTGATGAAAACGCGGCATAAAACAACACTTATAGGTAAAACCAATTTCATCCTTATACAAAATTCTTAAATTTATATAAAGTACGCGAGAAAACTCAGTACTTTAGAGCTGAGATGAATCGCGCTCCTAAGTAACTGGGCCACCCTGTTGTGCGATGTATTGTCGAAAATGATTTCCAAGGGAAGCTCCACCGCATGCTCCGGCAAAGTAGCTATGAGATCAAAGATTGTTGCCCCAATCGGTAGACAAATTCATAAGCCAAATCGTAACATGGGTAAATGTTTGTTCGAAAATCATTTCAATTCAGGTTGCATCCTACAAAAGCCCAGGCCAAATTGCTGCAATCGCAATTGGATGAAAGTCGATGGCTGTACAACGAATTGCTCTCGCAAAGGAAAATTGCATATGAAGAACTAGGCGTCTCTCTTTCGAAGTATCAGCAACTCATGTTTTTGCCAATGCTCAAAGAAGAAAGGCCTGCTCTGAAAACGGTGCATTCTCAAGTACTGCAAAACATCGTCGACCGTTTGGATAAGTCATTTCAGGCATTTTTTCGTAGATGCAAAGCGGGGGAAAAAGCTGGATTCCCGAGATTTCGGGGAGCGTATCGCTACGATAGTTTTTGCTATCCTCAAAGTGGATTTACCCTACTTAGCAAGGAAATATCTCTCTCTAAACTTGGTCGCATTCGAGTGAAGATGCATCGTCCCATTGATGGAGAAATCAAAACCTGCACGATTAAGAAGACGGCATTAGGAGAATGGGATATAAGCCTTTCTTGCGAAGTAAGAACTGTTCCATTGGAGCCGAAGGTGGAAGCTGTAGCAGTAGATGTTGGAATAGAATCCTTTGCCACTTTTTCGAATGGTGAAAGGATTGAAAACCCCAGGTTTTTCAAAAAGGGAGAGAAGACACTTGCGAAAGCGCAGCGCAAACTAAATAAACTAGAAAAAGGCACTAAAGAACGTCGCAAGGCAGGGAAGGTCGTAGCCAAAATCCATGAACAAATCAAAAATCAAAGAAAGGATTTTTGCCATAAGCAAGCTAGAAAAATCGTCGATCACTATCAATACATTTGCGTAGAAGATCTGAATGTCAGAAATATGATAGTAGGGTCTCATTTTGCAAAAAGTATAGTGGACGCCAGTTGGAATCAGTTTCGTCAGTTCCTCACCTACAAAGCGGCAGAAGCTGGTAGGAAGTTAGGAGAGGTGAACCCCGCTTACACGAGTCAAAGATGCTCACAATGTGGAAACTTAGAGTCAAAGAAGTTAAGGGAAAGAGAGCACAAGTGTTTCCAATGTGGGTATATAGCACATAGGGATTTCAACGCAGCGCAAAATATTTTGGCCCTCGGATTGGATGGCCTGGGAGTAAACCCTAGAAGCCTTCGCCTTTAGGCAAGGGAGCAGTCACATAAAACTAAGAGTATGGATTTGTCTCTTCTTGACGATTTTCTCAACTACTTGAAAACCGAGAAAGGGTTTTCCAAACATACCATTGGAGCTTACCGCAGGGACATTCTCCTTTTCATAGCTTTCTTAGAGAAGGAGGGGATAGACTCATTCTCTCTTGTTGCTATGGCCACCTTTTTCTCTTTTATAGCTAAACTAAAGGAGAAAAACTATGCCGTCAATACCATCGCTCGCACTCTCATGGGATTAAAAACTTTCTTCCGGTTTCTCCATAGGGAAAAAATCGTTGCGGAAGACGTTGCCAAAACTCTCGAGGCACCCAAACTGCGGCAGGGGTTACCAACTATCTTGAGTGAAGAAGAGGTAGAAATACTTCTCGCCGCTCCCGATAAGAACACGTTCGTTGGAGCGCGTGACAGAGCCATTTTAGAGTTGCTGTATGCTAGTGGATTGCGCGTGAGCGAACTTTGCTCCCTCGACATTTACGACGTCGACGACACCTTTGTGCGCGTCAAAGGCAAAGGCAATAAAGAGAGATTAGTGCCACTTGGAAAAAGTGCTCTTGCAGCCATTGACTCTTTCCTTCTCCATTTCCGCTCCCATTATGAGAGCGATCGCGAAAAAGCTCTCTTTGTCACAATAAAAGGAAAACGCATCCATCGCGTAGAGATATGGAAGCAATTAAAGGCCTACGCCAAAAAAATGGGGATTGCGAAAGAGATATCTCCCCATAGCTTGCGCCATACCTTCGCCACCCATCTCCTCGATCACGGGGCTCCTATCCGCGTCATCCAGGAGATGTTGGGCCACTCTTCGATCAATTCGACTAATCGATATTGTCAAGTGGGCCAGTCGCAGCTGGCGGCGGCGTTCCAGCGCTTTCATCCACGCTGGAATTGACCTGGGAATCATCTAGAGGTAGAGGTTGAGTGGTCACATTTAAGTCGGAGGGAGTCACATTGGCGTCTAATTGCGATTGTTTTCTGGTGAGATAATTAACAACCTCATCTAATTTAGCCCCCTGCTCTTGTAATCGGGTGGCGATCTGAAGAGGCGTTTCGCCTCCAGAAGTCTCTGAAATTATATCCTCTGAGCCACCTTCTTCGTAAATAAACTTCACGAGAGGGAGATTAAGAGTCGCTGCCCAATGGAGAGGCTTCCAACCATTTTCATCGGGCTTGCTGATTTTGTCCATAACTTTTCTCTTTTTTTTGAGAACGTCTTCGATTAATTTCAAACGATCGTTCTTAACAGCGATGAGAAGAATTGTTTCTCCTTTGCTCGAAACGGCATCGTAATCAATTTCAACATCTTCCACATCCATATCATTGATGAAATAATCAACTAGATCTCGATCTCCTCTTTGCACAGCTAGCAATACAGGCGATAAACCGGTTTCTGGATTAATTTGATTAGGATCCCCCCCTCTCTCGATATATTTTTCTACCGTTTCTAATTGTGTTTCCTCTTCACCAACAACTCTATAGAGGCTTTGGTAAGGATCTTTCTTTTCCTCTAATTTTTTTGGGGCAGTCTCTTTCTTTTCTGGCTTTTTTCCTCCTTTGGATTCAGGAATATAATCTATCATGTTCTCTTGTTTTTTTCTTCTGACAGACGTAATAGCAACAAGAGTGAGATGGACGGTAGCTCCCCCTACAGCACCTCCCAAAGGAAGAGCACCAGTCCCAATCATCACGAGAGAACCCACTCTTCCAAGATGGGAAAAGACGCTGATTCGAGCGAGTCCCAGCGCGCCACCTGTGCAAAGAATAGTTCCTATCGCGATTCCTATTCCTCCTCCTACGACTAGTACAACGGCAGTGGAGGGGCTAAAGGGCCCAAGTAAGACAGAACGTTCGCCACCAATTCTTGATTTTCCCATGACCTTCCTCCTGTTTTAAAAAGAAAATTGCAGCCTATCAAAATTTGAATTTTTTTTTAAGAAAAAATGAGTAATTAATAAAGAAAAAAGAAGAGTGTGTTGCCAGTAAATTTTTTGCTAATGTATGACGGGTAAAAAGGAACAGAGGTATAATGAAAAAAATAGCAGTCACTGGAAGTGGCGGGCAGTTGGCCTATAGCTTACTCTTCCGTCTCGCGCATGGAGATCTTTTTGGAGAATCGCAGCCAATCTCCCTATCTCTCTATGATCTCCCCGAAATGGGCCCCACATTAGAAGGGGTGGCAATGGAACTTGAAGATTCGGCATTTCCCTTGCTCCGCAAGATAAAGATCACAAGCGATTTGAATGAAGCATTTGAAGATATCGACATTGCCTTTTTGGTAGGTGCCAAACCGCGGGGCCCTGGGATGGAAAGGGGAGATCTCTTGAAAGAGAATGGAAAAATCTTCGTCACTCAAGGGCGTGCGCTCAACGAATCGGCTTCTCCAGCAGCTAAGATTCTCGTCGTGGGAAATCCCTGCAACACCAATGCATTGATCGCACTCCACCACGCTCCTAAAATTCCCCCCACTCATTTCCATGCGATGATGCGCCTCGATCAAAATAGAGCCGTGGCCCTTCTTGCGAAGAAAGCGGGTGTCGAAGTGAAAAAAGTAGAAAATGTCATCATTTGGGGCAATCACTCGGCAACGCAAGTACCCGATGCTTCTCATGCAAAAATTGGAGGGAGAAATGCTCTCGATACCATCGGCGATAAAAGTTGGCTCCAAGAGGAGTGGGTAGAAGCTGTCCAAAAAAGAGGGGCTGCCGTTATTAATGCACGTGGAAAATCGTCGGCAGCCTCTGCTGCTAATGCAGCAATCGACGCCATGCGCGATCTGCTCTACCCCACTCCTGCAGGCCATTTTTTCTCGAGTGGCATCTATGCTGAGGGCAACCCCTATGGCATTGAAGGTAATCTCGTCTTTGGTTTTCCCTTACATAAGAAGGGGGCAGAATTAGAAATTGTACCCAAATTAGCTTGGGATTACTTCATAAGTGAAAAAATTGCCGTTACCCAAAAAGAGCTCATCCAAGAAAGGGAGTGCGTCGCCTCTCTTTTAAAAAAGGCGGCGGTGCGATGAAGGAAGAAGTTTTATTTCAAATCACTAAGGAAAACCTCGATACCGGTTTAAGGGGAATTCCCGTAGGCCATTGTCCCACTTCTACGGTGCACCCTGAAAAAGGATTGTTTTATGTCGATCACCCGATTGCAGAGATTGCTTCTTGGGCGCCGGAGGAAGCGATTTATCTTCTCTATAAAGGAAAAAAGGGAAACACCACAGAAGTGGAAGCATTTTCTCAAGACTTAAAAAAAAGAGGCTCTCTCTCGTCGCCGTTTCTCGAACAAGTGCGGCACTTGCCCAAACAAGGCGATCCTATGAAGCTCTTTTCGATGGCTATTTTGCTTCTAGGGATGCTGGAGGGGAAGAAAGATTATAGAGAGGATTGCCTCGATCTGATAGCAAAGATCCCTTACTTGACGGCGCTGGTCATTAACCACCATGCCGGGTGGGGAGGGACGCCACGACCGGATCCGATTTTAGGATATATGGAGAATTTTGCAGCGATGCTCAATGTCCCCAAGCGGCCCAGTGTCTATTTTACTGAGGTGCTTCGACTGTTTAATGTCCTTCATTACGATCATGGGGGAGGCAACCTCTCTACGTTTGTTGGGAAGGCCGTTGCTTCGGGATTAGAAGATCTCTATGGTTCGATTGCGGCTTCTATGTGTGCTCTGGCGGGGCCACGGCATGGACGAGCCAATCAAGAAGCCCTCGAATTCGTCACTAAGATTTACACAGACCTCGGGGAAAATCCTAAAGAGGAAGAACTCGAAAAGTACTTAAAGAAGATTCTCGCGGAAGGAGGATTAGTTTTTGGGTTTGGACATGCCGTCCTGCGCGTCGAAGATCCGAGGGCCACAGTGCAGTACAAATTTGCCGAACACAACTTTGGCGATTATCCTCTCGTGAAGATCGCTTTGAAATTGCGCAAGGTGGGGGCAAAAGTATTAAAAGAGAATCCGAAGATATCCGATCCTTACTCCAATGTCGACGCGATCTCAGGCACGCTCCTCTCTGCGGCGGGTTTTCCCTATCCGGCTTACTACACATTGCTCTTTGGGCTTGCACGTGCGGTGGGCATCTCGATTCAGATCGTCTATGAACGACTAGAAGCAAGAGATGGTAAAGGCACTCCTATTGTGCGGCCAAAATACCTCTACCAACCTCGTACGGTCTCGAGTTAAGATTTTTTCTTTAGAAGAGCGACTGCATTAGTATTGTTTATCTCTTCTGCTATCTCTAATGGAGACTTTCCATTGCCGTCCATTGTGTCGACTTTCGCTCCCGCGTCAAGAAGTGCTTCTACTACGTCATCATAGCCTTTTAAAATCGCCAGAATGAGCGCTGTATTTCCATTTTGATCTTTTGCTTCAAAATCAATGCTTTCACTTATAGAACCAATGATTGTGACCGCGTTCTCACTCTTTCCGTTTTTTATTGCTACGTGTAACGGAGTATCATGGTTGTAATTCGAATCCCAGATCACGGGTTCTTGTTCCAGGAGATATTTGAGGATGCCGAGATTATCTAACCGTGCTGCAGTGTGAAGAGGTAGATCGCCGTTTACATCAGGGCATTTTGCCGCCTCGGGGTTCTGTTTGTAAATGTTTCCAACTCTGACTATGTCCCCATCAGCTACAGAATTATGGAGAGGGGATCTTCCAGTATTTTTAGCTTCTCTCATTTTTTCTTCATTGACAGAATCGACAAGAGCTTCTTGTTGCTCGTCGCTTAAAGTCAATGGGCGAGCGGGGAGTGTGGGAGTGTGGGTTATTTTTTTAAACCCAATGCTATGTCCTCGCTTCAAAATGAGCGCTACGTCAGTAACAATAAAAATGACAACGCCGGCGGTAACGGCTCCACCTGCGGACATTGAGGTGATAGCCCCTATGCCGGGTAAGCTTCCAAATAATCCTGTAGCGCCTCCGATAATGAAAAATACCCCTGTCAAACCAGTAATGCCTACACCCAGTCGAATGGCCTTAGCGGTAAAGCCGACTCTATATTGAGGGCGATCGGCTGTAGGTCCTGTCACAGATCCCATAAAATCCTCCATTTTTTAGAAATATTAAGCCTATATAAAGCAGACTTTTTAAACAATATTTTCTTAATATTTCTTTAACTTTCAAAGTTTATAATAGTATTGTTACGAGGTAGGATATGTATTTAATTATAAGAAACACAATTACTTTTTTTGATTTTACCGGAGCGTTGAAAAAATATAAGAAGTCTATCCCTGTCGTGGGCTTTGTGACGACTTTGAACGACTGTCATCTCAAATTTTTCTTATGAAATTCGACGCTCACGGGTTCGGGGATGGCATCTTCTTTGCCCTCTAGAAGGGCTTGGGCCAAACAATCCCCTAGCCAAGCATGATAAAGGAGCCCTTTAGAGCCAACGGCTCCAAAAATCCACAGTTTTTCTCTTAATTTACCAATTATAGGCAGATGATTTTTTTGAGAGGTAATGCGCACCCCTGCTCGGACGCTTAAGATTTCTGCATCGGCCAAAGAGGGGAAAAAAGAGACGATTTTCTCTTTGATTTTGGGAATAGCGTAAGAGGGGTTGGGATTCGGGTCATCGAAGTTTTTTTCATACGTCGTCCCGGCAAAACACGTTTTCCCTTCGCGTCCCATGACGAGATACCCCTTAGAAATAAGACTGCAAAAGAGAGGGGGGATACCCTCAGGCCATTTCATCTCTAGCAACTGCCCTTTGATTAGTGTCGTGGGAAGAGCTGCCATCTCCTGTAGAGATCCACCTGCAGCTAGGATGATATGATCATACGACGAAAGCTCATCGAGGTTTTCTACTTTGCGCATGAAAAACTGTGCCCCTTTGAGAACACAAGCCTGATAGAGGCCTTGCAGGTATTTTCTCACGTCGAGGGTGAGTCCCTCTTCGATGTAAAGCCCCCCTCGGCATTGAAGCCCTGTGACTTTTTTTTCACACTCCGCACCTTCCCACCAGAAGCATTTTTCGTGACGCTCGGCTGAACGGCGGAAATCTCTCTCCTGCTCATCTGTGAGGGCTGGACGCAAAATTCCATTGGAAATGAGGCAAGAAGAGCCAATAGCTCGGGTAGCTTCCGTGATCAGGGCATGGGTAGCTGATAGCCCTTCGGTGGCCTTCCATAATCGATTGGCATGCATCCCTGCATAAGGGTTAAGAAGCCCCGACGAGAGGCCCGAAACTCCTTCTGCAATGGGAGTAGAGTCAAAAAGATCTAGTTTCACTTGAGCAAGAGAGCGGTGTAGAAGGGCAAAACTAACGCCAAGCCCTGCAAACCCCGCCCCAATACAGGCAATTTTCATTTGACTCCTGTGCGTTTGTAAATACCTCTAGTATCAAAAACAAGGGTGATATTTCTATCCTTTTCTTTTTTTTCTTTTTAGTTCCTTTTCGATTTCTTCTACTGTTGGCAAACTTCCCTTTAATTTTTTTGGTAAGGATTCGACAATTTTTGTTTCATATCCCGAAACTCCTATTGGCTTCGTGATATCTCTAAGAGCGTATTCAACTTTGAATTTTTTCTTGCTTTCGCAAAGTAGGATTCCAATGGATGGCTGGTCATCTGAATGTTTCAATAAATCGTCAACAGCAGAAAGATAAAAATTCATTTGTCCAGCATCTCTTGGATCAAATTCTCTTGCCTTTAACTCAATGATTACAAAACAGCGAAGTTTAACATGGTAAAAAAGAAGATCGAGATAAAATG
>JBIOXR010000044.1:0-6973 GCA_044869735.1 Chlamydiales bacterium | reverse complement strand
TGGATATAGGGATGTTGACAGGTCAGACTGAAGATAGAGGGCAAGGCACCGATCTAAAAGCTTCAATTTCTTGCTTGGAGGAGAGCCATCAGAAATTAGTGCACTATGCAGAAAAAATGATCTCCCTTTTTTGCGAAAAGACTTCATGCACTTTTTCTAAATATATGAAAGAACCATTTCATCCTCGCTTGATGTATCCAGAAAAGATTCTTACTGAGTTAAGTCAGATATGCGAAAACGAAATTAATGTTCTTAAAGAACTCTCTTTGCTTTCGATCACTCAAATTGCAACAGAGGAGACCGAAAGTAAAATTAGAGACGTGCATATTCGAATTTCGAATCTGTTACGCCCTAAGGGTAGATTGGGGCCACGCTTTTTTCCAAAGAACTCCACACTCCTTATTTTTTTTAGCAACCAACTGTTGAAAATAGAACAAGTACATCCAGAGAGCACTGCAATTTTTGAGCTACGCGATTTCTTACCTCCCAAATTAAGATATAGATATAAAGAGTACAATAAGACAAGGAGTTTACAAGAACTTAGGACGATATACTCTTTTATTAATGATGCTCATCATGCCTGTGCCTATCTCAACCTTTTTGCCCAGCATGTGCTAGATAGCATAAAAAGAATCCAGGGGGCCATGTACCGATGGCATAGAGATCATAAAAGCGATGTAATCAATCTCCTTGCCATTGCTGCTGCTCATAAAGAGGCGAGCAGAAAAGAGATGGAGGAGGCGCCGGCATCCTCGAAGATAAAAAAACGAAAAATCCGAAAGAACAGGCGGAAAAAAATGAGAGTAGCGCTTCTCGATGAGCCCTCTGCAGCAATACCCGCTCCTCGAGAAAAATCCCTTTCTCTTTTAAATGCTCTTTCGCAAGAAATCACTACTTCGGTAAATGCAAAAAGGCTTGCCCCACTTTTGTTTCAATTGCAATTTCTCCTACAAAAGTATGATGAATTTTCAAAAAATCCTAAGTCGACCTTTTTATCCTCCTTACTCTTTCTCGAATCGAGCTCTTCTTTTTTGGAACAATTTCTCAGCTATTACCAACCTTCCCAAGAAAAAATATCCCATTCTTCTCTTGAACCCTTAAAGCAGGTTTCTCAGTGGAATAAATCCATCTGTACTTATGCTAGCCAGGTGAAAAGGGAATTCGAGCAAAATAGAAGCAAGATTCCAGCTTTATTTTACAATATCTTCTTACTATCTCAAAACGAGCAGGAGTTCGAAGGAATGGAAGAGGCAAATGACATGCACCTAACTAAAACCTTTATTGAGATTTTCGAAAACATGGTCGATTTTTCATCTACCTTTTTTTCTAATCTTGCCAAGACAGAAGCGAGAAAGCCACTCCTCCTCGATCTGAAACAGAATGAAATGACAAATTATAACATCATGGAAGAGGAGTGGTGGGATCGCGTCGACTGCTTTCCTCGTATGTCTTCCAATGATCCAAACAGAGATGACGCTATTGCGCTCTCTAAGGATATTAGTTTGGATATTACCATTTTAAAAGAGATTCACAAGGAGCTTACGGGAAAGATACCTATTTTTTATTTCCCAATTTTAATTCAGAAGAATATTCAATTACTCTATTCCTTGGTTGAACGAGTAGTTAAAATCGTTTACCTCGTTAAGAAGCATTCCTTACCACAAGAGGGAGATACTCTTTGTTTACTATGGAAACAGGTAGCAGGTGAGGGGAAAATTCAAGAGAAAGAGTTGCAATTGCTCGAGACCTATTTTAACGAATTCCCCCAAAAAGAGGGAGCTTTGTATGTGTTTTCAGAACATCATCCCTTTCAAACTCTTATCATGAGTGCTAGAAGTATAGAGTCCAAAAAAAAGAAAAAATCGGAAGGGCTTGCCATGAAAAATGCTAATGATCTTTCCGCCTTTTCTTCTAAGTTAGTGGAGCTCATACGCAGTACACTTTTTAGTGAATTGGAAACATCATTTTAAAGTTATGACACTGCCACCAGGGGAAAACCGTCCCGTATTCTTTTTTCGAGATTTTGGAAAGGCACAGGATGAAGAGACAGAGAACAATGTATTAAATCAAGCCAAGAGGAATGCCAGGGCAATAGCAATAGCTACTCATGCTACCGATATAGAGGTTGAGGCAAAGGTCGTCCAGGCAACAATTGCTGCAATCAGGGATGTGGCCGAGCTACGTCAGAAAATTGTTGCAGCCTCGCCTTTTTTACATTCAATTTCCGTCATTTTAGACATAAACAGTTTTATTTTTATTACCGTGACTGATTTTGTGGCTAATTTAGGTTCAAATGAAAAGAAAGAAATGCAGACCGAAATGATCAATTTTTTTACTTTTCTTTCACTTTTGAGAATTTATGGAAAAAACGCAAGTTTTAATAAGCAAACATCGAAATTTTTAGATAATCTTACAAAAGAGTTATATCAAAAAAAAGAGAAAAAAGAGCATAAAAAAATTACTAAAATCTTGTCGATTATAAATTTTGCAATTAGTAGGCCGCATCTGCTCGTAGCAGATTTTGGGGCCGTTTTAACTGCAACCAGAGACCCTCCTTATAGATGCACTATGGAGGTCCAAAACCTTAGCAATCATTTCGAAATAATTGTTAAGCTTTTAAAAGAATTGGTCCCTCGATTTCTTGCAGAATACTTGGATTGCTTTTCAAAATTTATTTCCTATCTGCCCCATCCCTTATTCATGACTCCCAAACCCTTGTACTCTCTTATTTTGGAGATACAACAAAAATTGCTTCCTCTTTTAAATGCAATCTGTACTTCGGATTGTGTCGATATTATCTCGAAAGCAGAGCACATTGTCGACATGATTTCTTCTTTTTAATAATTTGGAATTAGCTTTGGACAATCGAGCTATAGTTATTTATTTTGAAAACCAATATGCCAAGATAAAACCGATTTTGAAAATACAACGAATTGAAAACGATTATAAGTTTGATTTGGAATATTTTACACCTCCAGAAGAAAGATCTAAGGTAGAAAATGAGCGAAAAACTTATGGAGAAATAAAACGAATTAGAGAATTCATGCTCAATGTCCAGATAGGAGGCCTTTATTTTTCGAATTTGAATTTATTCTTCGCAAGCTTAGGACGGATTGTCACTACTCTTCTAGTATGGAAAAGGCAAGAAAAT
Source organism: Chlamydiales bacterium (assembly GCA_044869735.1). GTDB lineage: Bacteria > Chlamydiota > Chlamydiia > Chlamydiales > JAAKFR01 > JBIOXR01. The sequence goes on along the minus strand of JBIOXR010000044.1, from coordinate 3,822 downwards.
CGAGCAAGGCAACTGCAATTAGACAAGAGTGAAGGGATACCTCAAAAGGAGAAAAAACGAAATCCCTCTACTCACCCCCTGGCCAAAACAGGTCTATTTCGTGCTTTGCTTAAGAAAGAGAAGGGGGGAATGGAGGCGCGCATGCTTATAGAAGATCTGGTAGAAACCTATACCAGGATGGAAAAAAAAGGGGCCGATTTCGTCACTGTTTCCATTCTACTGGAATCGGCGCTCACTTTTTTAAATGTGCGGAGGGCTCGATTTTTAAAAGGCGGTGATCACGATGAAAAAATGAAAGCTTTAAACGAGTTCTACAGAAATCTAAATGGGATTGATTATAAGAATTTCACTGCGATTAATGACCTGCAGATTTGGCTCTCTTCCTTGTTCACAACGATAAACAAAAAATTACAACAGGTGCAGCAAAACCCAATACCTCTACCTCTCTGGGATCTTTTGGGCCTTGCAGAAGAAAACTTCAAATCAGCAGAAAATCTGCGAAAAAGAGTAGATAGCTATCTAACCAATGTCCTCTCTTTGTGTTTGATTCTGGAAGAAAAAGAACCCAAAACGTCTGCCGAGCTAAGACCAATGGAAATATTTAACTTAAAAGCTTTGGAGCAGGGCGATCTCTTATTCTACTCTAACCAATGGCAACAGCTAGGTTCCATAAAGAATCTGAGAAAGGAAATACTTAAAGAAATCGCTTTTGATTTTAAAATGATTCAGAAACTCCGGGATTGGTCTACGGAGGGTATCTCAGCCATCGCCTTTCCTTTAATCGTGCGTAAAACGGCCTTTTGGGCCTCTTCCCTGCTCCAGCATGCTTTGAAGGCCTATAGTAAAGTCAAAATGTGCAAACTTCACCCTAAGAGGTCTCTAGCAGAATGCCTTTTACTGCTCGATTTACAGCCTAAGCATCCCGACGACCTCGATTTTTTAGAAGAATATTTTACCGGCCTTGATTCATTTGCGAGGAACCCCTTTCTAAGGAGAGCTCCGGGCCATCCCTTTCGTCAGTTGATCCTCGAGGCAGAAAAGATGAGAGGTAGAGAACGAAGTATCGAACGAGCACAAAAAATCAAAGAGAATCTGGATGAGGTCGTGGATAGGTTTGTGAGAATATTGACGACTACCTTTTTGCCCAAATTTGGAGTCGAGGCATCCCTTTTTAGGGAAAATGGATGAGGACAAAAGAAAAAGAAAAAAGGGGTTGCGTAAATTTACGCGTTTTCCGTATGTTGGTTGCTTCTTAGTTGCAAAAACCCCTTTAGGGGGCAACTTCGAAAGGTCGGTGCCAGTGAGCACCGAAGGATGTCTTGACAGCGAAAATAAGACAGAGTGCAAGCCAAATAGAACAAGAGCTTGTGTGGTAGTAAATAGCGTGCTATTTACACCTAAAATATAGTCAAAATTTTTTATCAAATTCTTTTTTGAGAATTTGATCTTGGTTCAGATTGAATGCTGACGGCGTGGATGAGGCATGCAAGTCGTACGAGGCAATGAGCTTGCTTATTGCCTAGTGGCGGAAGGGTTAGTAATACATGGATAACCTACCTTCAACTTGGGAATAACGGCTGGAAACGGCCGCTAATACCGAATGTGGTGATCCTGGGAATCCAGGAGTCATTAAAGTAGGGGATCGAAAGACCTTATGGTTGATGAGGGGTCCATGGGATATCAGCTAGTTGGTGTGGTAAAGGCACACCAAGGCTATGACGTCTAGGCGGATTGAGAGATTGACCGCCAACATTGGGACTGAGACACTGCCCAGACTCCTACGGGAGGCTGCAGTCGAGGATCATTCGCAATGGGCGAAAGCCTGACGATGCGACGCCGTGTGAGCGATGAAGGCCTTCGGGTTGTAAAGCTCTTTCGCTTGGGAACAAGAGAGGTTGGCTAATATCCAACTAATTTGAGGGTACCAGGTAAAGAAGCACCGGCTAACTCCGTGCCAGCAGCTGCGGTAATACGGAGGGTGCAAGCATTAATCGGATTCACTGGGCGTAAAGGGCGCGTAGGCGAAGAGGAAAGTCTGATGTGAAATCCCGGGGCTCAACCCCGGACCCGCATCGGAAACTCCCTTTTTTGAGGTAGGGCGGAGGAAATGGAATTCCACGTGTAGCGGTGAAATGCGTAGATATGTGGAAGAACACCGGTGGCGAAGGCGATTTCCTAGCTTTATCCTGACGCTGAGGCGCGAAAGCAAGGGGAGCAAACAGGATTAGATACCCTGGTAGTCCTTGCTGTAAACGATGTATACTTGATGTTGCTGGTCTCAACCCCAGCGGTGTCGGAGCTAACGCGTTAAGTATACCGCCTGAGGAGTACGCTCGCAAGGGTGAAACTCAAAAGAATTGACGGGGGCCCGCACAAGCAGTGGAGCATGTGGTTTAATTCGATGCTACGCGAAGGACCTTACCCAGGTTTGAACTGTGGTGGACAGGTGCAGAGATGCACCCTTCCGAAAGGACTGCCATAGAGGTGCTGCATGGCTGTCGTCAGCTCGTGCCGTGAGGTGTTTGGTTAAGTCCAGCAACGAGCGCAACCCTTATCATTAGTTGCCAACACTTCGGGTGGGAACTCTAATGAGACTGCCTGGGTTAACCAGGAGGAAGGTGAGGATGACGTCAAGTCAGCATGGCCCTTATGTCTGGGGCAACACACGTGCTACAATGGTCGGTACAGAAGGTGGCAAAGCCGCGAGGTGGAGCAAATCCCTAAAGCCGATCCCAGTTCAGATTGGAGTCTGCAACTCGACTCCATGAAGTCGGAATTGCTAGTAATGGCGTGTCAGCTATAACGCCGTGAATACGTTCCCGGGCCTTGTACACACCGCCCGTCAAATCATGGGAGTTGGTTTTACTCGAAGTCGCTGACTTAACCGCAAGGGGAGAGGCGCCTAAGGTAAGGCCGATGACTGGGATTAAGTCGTAACAAGGTAGCCCTACCGGAAGGTGGGGCTGGATCACCTCCTTTTAAGGACAAGCGAGGTTTAACTCACGTTAACCTCCAGGTTGGGCAAGCTCTTGTAGTAGTGCGCACGCACATGATGAAGGAAGCATTCTGTCTTTTTTTCGCTGTCAAGGCGAGCGATGTCTTGAAAGTTTTGTTTAGTTTAGTAATGGTAGTCTAAATTGCTATATTCTTTGGCTTTTTTAAAGCTGAAGAAGAGCAATTTCACTGACGAAAAAGGGCGCTTGAGAATAAATTAACCCATCAAATTTTTGGGTAAATGGCAGAACTTGAGAGTAGCAGAAAATGGCTCAATCTACGGATTGAGCGTCAAACAATTTTCGTGGTCAAGCTACTAAGAGCTGCTGGTGAATGTCTTGGCATCAAGAGGCGACGAAGGACGCGATAACCTGCGATAATCTTCGGGGAGCCGGAATAAGGCTTTGATCCGGAGGATTCCGAATGGGGAAACCCGATGGAAGTAATGCTCCATTATCCTTTACTGAATCCATAGGTAAAGGAGGCGACACCTGCCGAACTGAAACATCTAAGTAGGCAGAGGAAAAAAAATCAAACGAGATTCCCTGGGTAGCGGCGAGCGACAGGGGAATAGCCCAAACCAGGACCGAGAGGTTCTGGGGTTGTAGGACCAATCATAAAGAGACCAGAAAGTCTAGTCGAATATTTCTGGAAAGTTAAGCGATACAGGGTGAAAGCCCCGTAGGCGAAAGATCAACTGGCTCGAGATTGGCACCTGAGTAGGGCCGGACACGTGAAACCCGGTCTGAATCTAGGGGGACCACCCTCTAAGGCTAAATACTAATTGATGACCGATAGTGAACCAGTACCGCGAGGGAAAGATGAAAA
>JBIOXR010000043.1:0-5156 GCA_044869735.1 Chlamydiales bacterium | reverse complement strand
ATTCGATCGTTCCTCCTGGGAAAAAATAATACCGAATATAAACCATTATGACTTTGTAAACACCCTCTAAGGGTTCACCACGGCCCTGGATTGCGTGTTTATTTTGCCAAGGTTGGATCTAAAATTTTGTTGTTGTTAGGTGGAGGAAATAAAAGTTCTCAGGAGAAGGATATAGAAAGATGTAAAGCCTTCTTTGAGGATTATAAGGAGACAAAAAAATGACTAGAAAAATGAGAAATTTTACAGAGCTTTTAGATGAATATCTAAAAGACGAAGAGTTTGCCGCGGAATTTCTTTCTCAAGCTTTAGAGGAAGAGGACTTTGCTACATTTCTCTTGTCTTTAAAGGATGTGCTTCGTGTGCATGGTAGCATCACCAAGGTTGCCGAAAAAGCAAAAATAAGCCGAGCAACCATATATAAATTGTTTTCAGAAAAATCGAACCCTGAACTTAGGACTATCTTATCATTGTTACATACAATAGGTTACAATCTTGTAGTGACTAAACGTCCACTACCCGTAAGAACATCTAGAAAAAATGTGGGCATACAGCCAGCTTATTATAAAAAAACGAAGAAAAGCTCACGGAAAGACTGTTAAAGTGGTTGGGACTTTAGAGGATTAATATCTCGTTCTCTTCTTTGATTCTGTTTCGAGCTCTAGTCTAAGTCACGTTGTTAAGAAAATATACAAAATCTCTTTCTCTTAATTAAAATTTTTTATAAATTTTTCGTTTCATCAAGATGTGTTAAAGATGAAACGATATTTCTTGTTGTTGGTAATCCTGATTGTTAGTAGGGGAGAGGCGGCATTGACACCGCGTGCAAATAGTCCTTTTTCTACGACGATTTCGCCGACGGGGTTCACTGTTTTGAATGTACAGTTTGCCATGGATAATGCAGGCAATGTGGTAGCCGCTTGGAGTGTGAATAATAGGTCGAATGTCGTCGTGCAGGCGGCGTTTAAACCGGTGGGTGGGCCATGGCAGCTTCCGGGCGTGCCGACGCAGCAGGAGAATATCATCACCCCGTTGCGTTTCACGGCTACTAATTTCCAGTTAGCAGGCGATGATCAGGGAAATGCCGTTATCGTCTGGCAGGTGTTTAATGGAAGGAATGTCGTGATTCAGGCGGCCTATAAGCCGTTTGGTGCTCCTTGGCAAACGCCTGGTAGTCCCATTTTCCAGTCGAATGTCCTCTCCTTTTTTGGGTTTAATGTCAGCGTACCTCCGACAGTGGCGATTGCCAATGCGAATGTCCTCATTGCCTGGCAAATCTTTAATGACACCAACACCGTTGCCCAAGCCTCATTTAGGCCCAATGCGATTGGAAGCCGATTTTCTCAGCCCGGCACGCCGAGGAACCAAGATAATGTCCTATCGCCTTTCCGCTTCAACATCACTTCCCAACCCGCTGCCGATGTCGATAATGATGGCAATTGCGTCGTCGCTTGGGAGATCTTCAATAGAAGCAATACGGTGATTCAAGCAGTACTAAAAAATGGAGGTCTCCCTTTTCAAATTGCCGAAGATCCTCGCAATCAGGCGAACATTCTCTCTCCCCTTCGCTTTAACTCCGTCAATGGGCCTCAGGTTAATATCGAGAGTGGGAACGTAGTTGTTCTCTGGACATTGTTCGACGGTTTGACTACAGTACTCCAGGCTTCTTATAAAACCCCTTTAACCCCTTTTCAATAATGGATACCTGTTTGTGTTATAGTGGAAATAGTTATGAAACGTGCTGCAAACCTTACCACGAAGGAGTAAAGGCACCCGAAAATGCTCTAAAATTAATGCGCTCGCGCTATTCGGCCTATGCATTAAACTTAAGCGATTATATCATTGCGACAACCCATCCCGAGAATCCCTACTATGAGGAAAATCTTGAGGCATGGAAAGAGAACATCGCCGAATTTGCCAGCACGAATACATTTGATGGCCTCGAGATCGTCGATTTTCAAGAAAAGGGAAACAAAGCCACAGTGACATTCCTTGCCCGTCTCACCGAAGGGGATCAAGATAGTTCTTTTTGCGAGAAGAGCCTTTTTGAAAAAGTGGGAGGGAAGTGGCTCTATAAATCGGGAGAGGCAGCCAGACCAGGATGAAAGAAGAATGCAGGGTTTGTAATGGCGCAAGCACCTTTCTATTTGCAAAGACACACCTGGGTAAATACAAGGTAAAATATTTCCAGTGTCTCTCTTGCGGTTCTTTGCAAACGGAGGCTCCTTACTGGATCCAAGAGGCCTATGCCACTTCACATTACTGCATCGACACCGGTATCTGTGATAGGGGGCGCCTTACTGCCCAACGAACTCTAGCTTTGGCTCTCCTTCGGAAATTTGACAAAGAAGATATTTGCATCGATATCGGCGGTGGCAGTGGTCTTTTGACGCGCCATCTCCGAGACTTTGGTCTTAATGCTTTCTGGGAAGATAAATACGCAGAAAATATCTTTGCTGTCGGTTTTGAACGGGTCCCGACCTCTAATGAACAGATCAAGCTGCTTACCGCTTTTGAAGTCCTCGAACATTTCACCGAGCCTCAGAAAGAAATAGCACGTTTAATGGCCTGTCGACCCAATTTCTTCTTTTTTTCGACAAAACTTTATAAAGGGCAGGGGAGCGACTGGTGGTACTTTCTCAACGATGGTCAGCATGTCCAGCTTTACTCTAAAGAGGGATTATGGAGTCTTGCTAAGAAGCATAACTACTGTTTTTATACTGACGGCGATTCCTTCCACCTCTTTACAAAAGAGAGGCAAGAAGCAAATATTATGAAAAAGATGGCCAAATTAGGTCCCAAGTCGGAAATAAAGGCAAAAGAGAAATGGGGGTGCCGCATCTTCGACGACCATAAAAAACTATTGGCGTTATTCGAATAGGAATAATTACTCTTCTTCGTCGTCTTCGTTATCGGGAAGGAAGCCACCTGCTTGCATCTCCCACATTTGGGCGTAATGGCCTCCTAACTCGAGAAGCTCAGCATGAGAACCCTCTTCGACGATTTTTCCTTGGTCAAAGACGAGGATGCGATCCATGCGAGCGAGCGTAGAAAGACGATGGGCAATCACGATGGCAGTGCGTTTATCCATGAGCTCTTGCAAGCTTTCTTGAATATAGTTTTCAGTTAGAGAATCGAGAGCGGAAGTGGCCTCATCCAAAATAAGGATAGGGGCATTGGAAAGGATAGCTCTCGCAATGGCAATCCTCTGCCGCTCTCCTCCAGAAAGTTTAGTGCCTCGTTCGCCAACAAGTGTATGATAGCCTTGAGGCATCTTTGCAATGAACTCGTCGCAATGGGCGAGATTGGCGGCTTCGAGAACTTCCCTATCAGAGGCGTCGAGCCTTCCATAGCGGATGTTTTCGATGAGAGAGCGGTGGAAAAGGGAAGGATCTTGAGGGATAAGAGCGACTTGTTTGCGAAGCGATTCTAGGGTGACTTTGGAAATCTCTTGTCCATCGATCAAAATGCGGCCTTGGTCAATGGGATAAAAGCGGAGGATGAGGTTGATAAAGGTCGATTTCCCTGCTCCCGAATAACCCACGAGGCCCACTTTTTCTCCACCTTTGATATGGAGGTCTTTATTTTGAAAAAGTTTTTTGCCTACATAATTGAAAGAGACCTTATCGAAAATGATTTCACCCGTAGAGACTTTAAGAGGGGTAGCTTTTGGAATGTCGATGACGTCTTTGGGATGGTGCATTAGGGTGAGGGCTTGTTTGGCTATGCCAATGGATTGGAACAATCCAGGGATAGCAGTACCAGCTACCCAGAGGATCATAGTGATATTCCAGGTCGTATTGAAAATTTGGGCGATCTCTCCTGTGGAGATAGACCCTCTCATCCAGAGATGGATCATCACGGCATTGATAGCAACGCCTCCTGCTAGAAAAGTGAAGAGCCCAAGGAAAATCCTCATCACCTCCACATATCTTTTGGCCTGGACGTTTTTGGCGATCTCCTCTTTTTGATAGTGAGCAATATGGGCATTTTCGTGAGAAAAGCGATAAAAGAGATTGACCGCAAAGTTATTGGTCAAACTATCGACTATTTTGCCAAGGAGAGTGCTACGCACTTCGCTATGGGCACTCTCGTACTTATCGCATTTACGTGAACAGACGATGCAAATGGCAAAGTGCGCCAAGATCCAAATACCCAAAATAATAGCGACAACGGCATTGAGTTTTAAAAAGAAGAAGACCCCAAGGACGCAAGAAGCGACAGCGGGGATGAATACCGTGAGGACCTGTTGCAAGATCAACGTTACTTGGGTCGTCATATCGGTGATTTTGTTGACGAGGTTACCCGAAAAGTGGTCGCTGAAATACTTAGGAGAATGGTGCTGAACATGGTCGAACATTGCCATGCGAATATCCGATTCGAGTTTTGGAATCGTCTTGGCAAGCAAAAAGCCTTGGCAGCGGAAACCGATTTCTACACCGACCCATAGAAGCAATCCCCAAAAGATGGGAAATTTTAGGGCACTCCAAACAGCTCCTCGATCGGCATCGAAACGGGTCAACACGTCAATGACGACTTTCAATAGGTAGGGCCAAATCGTAGCGTCAAGCGACCATACGAGGGAAACCAGTAAGATCACAAAAAAGACCCATCGATGGGGCCGGACAAAATGCCAAATAAAACTTGAAAAAGTCCTGTTCATAAATTTTTTTAGTTATCAAATAGAGGGCGATGCTCCCGATGACCCAAGCTATAGAAGATGTAAGATCTGCTTGAGAGTCGAAAAGGATTTAACTCCTTATCGCACAGCTTTTTGAAAAACTAGAGTAGTTATTGAATAAGATTCACCTGGAGTTGCTCACCCCGTTACTTTGCATTTTAACCGATTTATGGATAAAAATCACCTGAAAAAGGGATCGAGAGGGTGCTCTGGTACCGTTTTTAGAGGGAAAAGAGCGAATGAAAATCACTTAAAAATATGACTTTAAAAGAGATGCATTTATTTTTTTAAATTTACATATAGATAGCATTTTGTTTAAAAATTGATAAAATTTACGCATTGATGAGATAATTTTACTTTTTGAATTATATAGTCGATTAAGTTTTAAATGATAATTTTCACCGCGTCAAAGCTCTCGAGCTTGGTCAATCGTAACCGACCTCATATTTCTAATATGGGGTCGGTTACGATCGATCAA
>JBIOXR010000042.1:0-8527 GCA_044869735.1 Chlamydiales bacterium | reverse complement strand
TATCGTCAAAAAAATCGGCCCCGAAGGTGAGAATATCTAAAATCCCTAGTTTTTCTGCATGATCGATATGATCGATTAAATTGCCTATGCTGCTTCCAACAAAATGTCTGACAAAATTGAGGCCGATAACCCCATTTCGCCTGGCAATCTCTTGGGCAAACTCATCGGGAAGATTGCGGTGATGGGGGGCGATCTGGCGAAGATTCGAATGACTTGCAATAGGAGTAATTTCAAGAGAATATTTATCGATCGTCGACAGGATATCGCCCGCCAGCAAGTCTGAGGTGTGGCTGAGGTCGATGGCAATTCCTTTTCCATCGAGATAATGGAGAAGGGCTTCCCCATCTTTTTTTAAACCAACACTTCTTTTCTCATCCCCGCCTCCAAAGCGATTCTCCTCTTTCCAAGTCATGCTAATGTATAGTGGGGGGCCCGCCCGTTCAATCATGCGCTCGAGTCTTTCGATGACTTTTTCAAGGGGCTCCTTCTCTTCGGCAAACGCCGATGCATTTTCGATGGCATAGGTGAGTTGGACTACATCTTTTTCACAAAAAGGGAACGAAGCGAAGCGGCATTGCTTGGGGTATTTATAAGGAAGGGAGAGATAGTCATCAAATTCGCGGGCCCCTACCTCGGAAGACCCTTCTTGCGTCAATGCGAACAGGGGTAGCGTTTGGAAAGCGACCCTCCCCTCTTTTAGCTGCAACAGCGAACAGCGACTTGCACTATCGCACGCTGATCGCGAAGGATCGGCCACGAGGTAGAGTAATAAATCGCAATGGAGATCCCCTATTGAATTCATTTTTTTCCCATTTTTTTTCTATATTTTGCAATCAATCCCCCTTCGAGAATACTGGTGATTTCGCGTGGAGTTAATTGATGGAAAGCTTTGAAAGTATAACCTTGAGTGACATTTTTTACTTTGACCCATTCTTGTTTTTGAATCTCTTCTCTCACATTTGGCAGCAAGAGGATATCTCCTTGGCTAATTCGATCAAAATCGCTTTTATTTTCCAGCGTTAAAGGAACGATGCCGAAATTGGGGAGATTCGACCGATGGATGCGAGCAAAACTCTTTGCTAACACTGCCGTAACACCTAAATATCTAGGAGCAAGTGCCGCATGCTCACGACTCGACCCTTGACCATAGTTTTCTCCTCCTAAGATAAAATGGCCGCCTTGGCGGTATTCTTTTGTCCTTTGAGGATACGATTCATCGATCTGATCGAATACAAACTGGGAGATCGCCGGAATATTGCTTCGGTAGGGAAGAACCTTAGAACCAGCGGGCATAATCTCATCGGTTGAAATATTGTCGCCCACTTTGATCAACACAGGTCCTTCGAGTTTGTCGGGCAAAGGACCGAATAGGGGCAACGGTTTAATATTGCTCCCCTTATCGAGTTCTATTCCCTTTCTTTTCGCAAGAGGCGGAGAGATACCGCTGATTTCTATCCGCATTTCATCGGGCTCTTCTATTCTAGGGTATGCAATCCCATTTTTTTCCAAATCTCTGGGGTCTGTGATCACTCCTGTGAGCGCTGCTGCTGCCGCCGTCTCTGGGCTGCAGAGATAGACTGCATCTTCCTTTGTCCCCGAGCGCCCAGGAAAATTCCTCGGCACGGTTCGCAGCGAGGGGCGCCCATTGGCTGGAGCCTGTCCCATGCCGATGCAACCATTGCATCCCGCCTGATGGATTCTTCCTCCAGACCCAATCAACATTTCCAAATGCCCATTGCGCGCCAAGTTTTCCAAAATCTGTCGCGAAGTAGGATTAATATCGAAAGAGACTGCGTCTTTTGTTTCTTTTCCCTTCACTATTTCGGCTACAACCGCAAAATCGCGGTAGCCTGGATTAGCAGAAGAACCGACCATGACTTGAAATACCTTTTCCCCCTTTGCCTCTCGTACGGGCACTACTTTTCCGGGACTGCTCGGCAGGGCAATGAGCGGTTCGAGGGAAGAGAGATCGATTTCATCGTGTTCGTCATAGGTACAGTTTCGATCGGCTTTGATCTCTTGCCACTCCTCTCCCCTTCTTTGGCTATCTAAAAAGCGCTTTGTCATTTGGTCAGAAGGAAACACTGTCGTTGTGGCGCCCAGTTCTGCCCCCATATTGGCAATCACATGGCGGTCCATAGCAGAAAGACTATCGAGCCCAGGCCCATAATACTCGATGATTTTCCCCACGCCCCCCGACACATCATAACGACGGAGCATCTCCAAAATCACATCCTTGGCACTCACCCAAGCGGGCAGCTCCCCCACGAGCTTTACCCCCATAATTTTTGGCATTTTGATATGGTAAGGCTCGCCCGCAATAGCGAGAGCTACTTCCAATCCTCCCGCCCCAATGGCAAGCATTCCTAACGAGCCAGCTGCAGGCGTGTGGCTATCAGAACCAAGGAGAGTCTTTCCAGGAATCCCAAAACGCTCCATGTGCACTGGATGACTAACTCCCGTTCCAGCTCGGCTATACCAAAGCCCAAATTTTTTACAGGCACTCAAGAGAAAAAGGTGATCTTCGGCATTTTTAAAATCGGCTTGCAAGATGTTGTGGTCGACGTATTGCACCGAAACCTCGGTCCGTGGCTCTTCAAGGCCCATAGCTTCGAGTTCGAGCATCACCAGAGTTCCCGTAGCATCTTGGGTGAGAGTCTGATCAATTTTAATCCCAATCTCATTGCCAGCCACCATTTTCCCTTCAAGAATGTGACTCTCGATGAGTTTTTGTGCGACATTTTTGCCCATAGAGCTCCTTCACTTGAAAACGTGAAAGTAGCAGAAAATGGGGTGGGGTTCTACACCTTTTTAAGGATGTCGGAAAAAGAAATAGGTCCTTCCCGAAGTAACACTGGGACGGGGCCTGTAAGCGAAATGACAGTCGAAGCTCTACCAAAAATAGGGGCTTCTCCTTCTAAACAAAAAATACCGGGGAAAATTTTACCCATTTCTTCTAAAGAGCATAAGCTCTCTTGACCCGATACATTTGCCGACGTTGCAACTAGTGGCTCCCCTACTGCTCGACAAAGTTCTAAAGCAAGAGGATGAGAAGGTATTCTAATGCCGATAGTGGGCAGCCCTCCTGTAATTACATCGGGGATATGCTTCTTTTTGTTTAAAACAACAGTCAAAGGACCTGGAAAGAAAGCCTCGGCAATCCGATAAAATGTGGGAGGGATCTCCTCTGCAATCTCTTCCACTTGAGAAATCGAGGCAAGCAAGGCGCTCAACGGTTTTAAAGTCGAACGTTGTTTCAGGGCGAAGATTTTTTTAATAGCTTCCGGTTTCCAAAGTAAACCACCTAAGCCATATACGGTCTCGGTCGGAAAAACGATTAACTCCCCTTGTATTAAAAGATCAAAGGCTCGTTGGATTCCCATCTATGCAGCATACTGTTCGATATAAATATTTCTCATTGGCTTCTTATCGAGCTTAAAGATTTCGTATTCCATTCTTTCGGTCTCAATGTCTCTTCTTGCAATAGTAATATAATATCCCAACACCCGTGCTTCAGGCGTTGTCTTAACCAATTTATCATACTGATATCTTTCAAGGATGATCTTCCCCTTTACCCGTTTAATATTATAGCCTCCCGCAATGAAATCGTTTGAATTATAGTCTGTGAAAAGTAATTTTAATTTAAAATTGTTAAGATTACGACTGCTATCTATTACCCAATCGGCTAAGTATTTCTGAAATAAGAAAGAGAATATCTTATTGGTCTGATCGAGATTCTCTCCAGTGTATGCGTAGATAGCATTATAAAGAGAATGCTCTCGATAGGCATAAATGCGGTTTTTTATTTCTTCTTGTAAGGAATTGCCACACTGATTGATCAATTTGGCATAAGAACCCTCAGGGTCTGATAAAGCTTTCATGAGCTTTCTGCAAAACCGTTTTCTTTTTTGTCTTGAAAATCCACTCTTCGCTTTCAAAAGATGAGCGATTTCATCTTCAAGGTGGGGTGCGTAACTTTCATATTTCTCCTGTGCCAAAATCGGCAAACCAGAATCTAAAGGTATCAAAGAAATTTTTTCCCCTTCGATATAATGGCGATTTCTATGAAGATCGCCTTCAATGTGCTTTCTCCAAGCATCTAGCTCTTCAATTTCATTGCTCAAAAAGAAGGTAGGTGCAACCTTTCTCTTGCTACTCGTAAATTTTTCTAATCTCATCATATATTCCCGTTGATTGCGGGCACGTGCAGGAGAATGAGACTCTCCCTCACATCTTTTTCTTCTTCTTTCGAAATTAATCCTCTTAATTCCATCCCTGATTAAAATAATAGAACAGCCAATAAAAACACCTCCAGCAACCGATCCCACTCCTACAGAGATAAAAAAAGCGATCGGGTAATGGCCTGCAGTAAAGTAGAGGCTGGCACCAGAAACAAGAAGAAAGAAGCTGGAGACGGCAAGAGCGATCTTCTGAAGAAGGCGCTGGGTCTCACCCTGTTTTTTTGGAAGAGGAGCTGCAGCTAAATTAGCTAAAGATCTCTTAATCGCTAGGCTCATATTCTGATAACTCGCAATATTTTTCGACGTAGATATTGCTTTGGAGTTCTTCTGCTCCTAGGTCAATTAGTTTATAATCGATCATTTCAGTCTCAACGTCCCTTTTTACAACCAGAAGAAGATATTTAAATACTTTTTTATCATCATCGGTTGGAGAAATTTTTAAATGCATGTGAGCTTCAACAACAAGTTGACCTTTTTTCTTCTTAATATTGTAACCCATCGAATTAAAAGGAAGGGCGGTAGTTTGAGAACAAACCAAACCTAAATCGAAATTCATTAGATTCGCGTTAATTACGCCACAAACTTCAAGAAAGGATTGCTGTTGCATCATGGCAATAATCTTTGCTGTTTTTGCATCATCCCGTCCGGTAAGGGTAAAGATAGAATTATGCAGTGCGTGCATGCGATAGTCTTCAACCCTCTCCATGATTTCCTCTAAAGCTTTGATCTTAATTTTCACCATTTTAGATCGTTTAACAGGAGTTTGCTCTGGTGTCTTCAAGTTCTTAGCTATTCGTTTCTCCTTTACTCTTTTTGCCTTTATTTCTCTTATCTTTTCATTTGCTAAAATCTTTGTAAGTCCCAATTCTTGGATTATATATTGTTTTAAATTCTCAGGGTCTGGGGTGGATTTTTCGGCTACACAAATTTTTCGCACTAATTCTTTTCTTTTCTTCTTTGAATAGCCGCAACTTTTTAATAAATGATTAACTTCCTCTGCAAAGGTGTTACGATAGTTTTGATATTTATCAGCACTTAATATGCCCACACATCCTTCTTCTTGCAATGCCTTTAAACCTACCATGCGTTTTTTCACGAAGTGGAGGTTTCTAGGAAAATCTAGCGAGAATTGCCCTTCACATTTTTCCACGTTTCGATCGACTTCATCTTGGAAAAGAAAAGTGGGTTGTAGTTTCCCACCCTTAAAATGCTTCAATCTCCTCCAATATTCCTTTGGCGTAGTTGCTTGCGAAGGAGGCGCGAAAGATTCATCTGTTATCTCTTCCCACGTATTTTCCCTAGAAGATACAGGAAGTTGAGGTTGAGGTTGAGTTCGAGGACGGCTTTTTAATTTGACCCAGTCGACTATATTAATGATAAGAAAGGCAAACGCAGTGCCTCCCGAGACTGAGGCTACCCCTACAGCTACGAAGAAACCAATGGGGTAATTCCCAGCGGTAAAATAAATAGCTGCCCCTGCCAGAACGAGAATAATCGAGGAGGCCACAAAGGCTGTTTTATTGAAGACCCCTCTGACCCCTCTTGCTGAAATAGGGGGTGGAGGAGGGGCTTGTTTATCTACTTTTAAAGTCATAATTTTATCCTTAACATTTATATTATAAACTATTTATGTTTTAAAAGTCTAAATATAATTTTAATATTTAAATTAAATAATTTATTTGACATTATAAGTTCTAAAAAAGGGTTTTTATATGGAAGAAGGGTGGTTTAAAAGAGTTTATAAGGGCCTTGTAAGAGGGGAAAACCTTTTGGGCCATTTCCTCCTCCTCGTTATCCGCCTTTATTGGGGAGGGGCTTTAGTCTATATAGGATTTCAAAAATTGACCGGATTAGAGAGGGTTAAAGGGGTTTTCCAGGACCTTGGGATACCCTATCCCCATTTTTCCTCTTATCTCGTGGGTCTAACTGAGTTTTTAGGGGGGATAGCCTTATTCCTAGGGTTAGGGACTCGCATCATGACCATCCCTCTAGCCATCGTCTTTATCGTAGCCTATGCGACGGCCCACAAGGAATCGATCGTTAACTTTACCCCTGATCTCTTCTTTAGCCAGCACCCCTTCCTTTTTCTCTACGCCACCTTAGTCGTTATGTGCTTTGGGCCAGGGTTTTTCTCCCTTGATTATTGGCTCGAAAAAAGGGCATGGGAGCGCCCTCTAAAATAGTTATACCCTTAACTTTTTATCATTGGCATTGCGCAATGGGGCATTTTCTACTTTATGCTTGGCGGGGTTCAGAAGCTTAAAGGAATTGATGAAACGAGGGTAATTTTTCGACATATCCTCTGAAGCTTTATATACAGTAAAGACTTGATAGAGGGTATTATAGACCAAGATGAGCTTCCCCTGAAAATAGATATTTTCGCTCTTAACTAAGAACTCAAGAGCATTAAATCCTTGTTCTTTGGTCATTTGCATCTTCTCTACCTTGGAGTTGGGAAGAGCGGAGAGCATTCCTTTAAAGCCATCTTGCAAGTTGATTTGAGAAGAGGACATATCGATATCGCCTGGATATTTCCATACGGAAATGACATAGACGATCGATGAATTGGGCTCGCTTACAAAAGTATCGTACTGTAACGAGATGTTGGTACTGGGGATCGTAATGCTTTGCTGGATATGTTCAGGAGCGGCGGGAAGATCGACTGAGAAACCACTTTCTTCAAAGGAAAAGTTCTTCCATTGGTTTTGCACGGTCCCATTCGCTTTAGGAGCCAGAAGAGTGCTCGCTTCTCCTGAAGGGGAAAAGGATAAACAGGCAGTGAAAAGAAGGATGAAACATCTTTTTACTAATTTTGGCATAAAAAACCTTCTGAAAATTATCATTCTATATTCATAATTTTACTTTTAAATTTTGATTATTATAAATACTTTTATTTTTTTATTCTCCTTGCCAATTTTCTCTTTATGGTGTAAGATTATTATTTTATTTATTGATTCTTTGATGCAAAAAACTGGTCCTGAAGCAATTGGAATTATCCCCGCCCGTTGGGGAAGCCACCGGTTCCCAGGCAAACCCTTGGCGCTCATCTTAGGGAAACCCTTAATACAATGGACTTACGAAAATTCCTCTCGTTCGAAAAGACTATCCGAAGTCGTTGTGGCAACAGATGATGAGAGAATCTTTCACACTGTAAAAAAATTTGGTGGCAAGGTCGTCATGACCTCCAATACCCACCCTACTGGAACTGAAAGGGTTTTAGAAGCCGCTACCCGTTATTATCCCGATTATCCGATCATCGTGAATATTCAAGGAGATGAACCCTGTATCTCACCTAAGACGATCGATGCGGTCATCGACGCGCTAGAACGAAATGAAAAAGCCGATATGTCCACTGCCGTTACCCGCATGGATTCTTCCCTTAGGGGAAATCCTCATATCGTCAAATGCATCCTCTCTTTAAATAATAAAGCCCTCTATTTTAGTCGCGCCCCTCTTCCCACACCTTTTCGCCACATCGGGATCTATTGCTTTTGGAAAGAATCTCTGTTAAACTTTGGACATCTTCCTCCCTCTCCTCAACAGCAAACCGAAGACCTCGAGCAACTTAAGGCTATTGAAAACGATTTTTCCATTTATTGTGCAGAAGTGGGGGAAACGGCAGGAGGAGTAGATGTGCCAGAAGATGTTAAAAAGGTAGAAAAAATCTTATGTCAAGAAAATATCTCTTTATTACAGGAGGTGTCGTCTCTTCCTTAGGCAAGGGATTGACTTTAGCCTCTATTGCCATGCTGCTGGAAAAGAAGGGGTTTAAAATAGCCCTTCTCAAACTCGATCCCTATCTCAATGTCGATCCGGGGACGATGAATCCATTCCAACATGGAGAGGTCTATGTCACCGATGATGGTGCCGAAACCGACCTCGATTTGGGTCACTATTTTCGCTATACTTCTTCTCCCCTCTCAAAAGCTTCTACTGCAACTTCGGGTCAAATCTATGAAACAGTCATCAAAAAAGAGCGACGTGGCGATTATCTTGGTAAAACAGTCCAGGTTATCCCTCACATTACCGATGAGATTAAAAACAGAATTGTCACCTGTGGCGAAGTTGCAGGTGCCGAGATCGTTCTAGTAGAAATTGGAGGCACCGTAGGAGATATCGAATCGCTCCCCTTTCTAGAGGCGATCCGCCAGTTTCGCTATAGCTTCCCACGCGATTGCCTCAACATCCATCTCACCTACGTCCCCTATTTAAAGGCAGCAGGAGAAGTCAAAACCAAGCCTACTCAACACTCGGTACAACTCCTTCGCAGCATTGGGATCAATCCC
>JBIOXR010000041.1:0-3042 GCA_044869735.1 Chlamydiales bacterium | reverse complement strand
CGATGCGCTATCTTCCCATTGCCATTGCCACAAGAGGGGCCGTCGATATAGCCATTGGCAGCGCTCTTCTTCAAGGAGCTATTCTCTATTTTCGAACCAATACTAGATCAATGAATTAAAACACATGAATCAACCACTTTTTTTTGTACGCACTTTTTTTATCCTTCTCTCCATTCTCATAATATTTTCCTTTTTCATACATTCTCCATCACAAGTAACGGCTGCAAAGGTCGTGCTGGGTGTGCTCCTAACCCTAGGAGTGGCGACCCTCCTTATTCTCTTTGAGAAAAAAGCCAAAAGAATGCAGTTGAAGCTATTTAATACAATGACTTTAGGTGTCTTTTTCGGCTATTTAATGGCTCTTGCTCTCCTCTCGCTTTTCCATTTAGTCACTGGGGGTATCCTCGCAGAACCATTTAAAGTGGGTGTCATCTTTTTTTCACTGTACGTTGGACTTATCTTGACCCTCCGTGCTTCAGAAGAGATCCATATAAGTCTTCCATTCATTCGCTTTACTCCCTCGAGTACAAAAATTAAAGAGATCGTCGTCGATGCAGCTGCCTTATCGGACTTGCGCCTCATCGATCTAGCCTCATCGGGACTTCTCGATGAACGGTGCGTGATTCCGCGATTTCTCGTGCAAGAATTTCAACAACTAGAGGAATCGACTTCAGAACAAGCGCAGACTAAGGCCAAGCGGGCTCTCGAATTGATGCGCAAACTCGAAACTCTCCCCAATCTTCGACTCCGCTATGTGGACAATGACTTTCCAGACATCAAGGAGAGCCGCGAAAAAATTGTTCAACTAGCGCTATTGCTCAACGCATCGGTCCTCTCTTCCGAATCGGGGCAGCTCCAAGTGTCCGATATCCAAGGCGAGGGCATTCAAGTAATCAATCTTCACGCTTTGGCCAATGCCTTAAAGCCACTGATGCAACGAGGAGAACATCTCAAAATTAAAATCCAACGCTATGGCAAAGAAGAGGGGCAAGGAGTCGGCTACCTCGACGACGGAACGATGGTCGTCGTCAATGGAGGAGGGGATTATCTCGGCGAGGCCGTAAAAGGCAAAGTCCTCTCCGTCAAACATACAAGTTCAGGAAGGATGATTTTCTGCAACCTCGATGAAGAAGAGAGAGTCTTCGCCAAATAATGATTTACGGCCTTGGTACAGACATTATTGAGATCAAACGGATCGAAGCTGCCATTCTGCGATTTGGGCAGCGGTTTTTAGAACGCATTTTTACGGAAGGAGAGAGGGAGTATTGCTCTCAGTTTGCCCATCCAGCACCCCATTTTGCCGTCCGTTTTGCTGGGAAAGAAGCCGTCATCAAAGCCCTTGGGGTTACTACCCCCGTAGGATGGAAGGAAATTGAAATTTTAAATGATCGAACCAGAAAGCCTTATGTTGAATTTTCCCCACGCCTCAACTATGATATGGGGGTAAATAAAAAGGCGATAATCACCTTGAGCCACTGCCGCGACTATGCGACAGCCACAGCTCTTATCGTAAGCTTGAAGGAGGAGACGTGGACCACCACAAACTTATCATCATAGGATCGGGCCCTGCCGGTTATACCGCAGCTATTTATGCGGCAAGAGCCAATCTCCACCCTCTCCTCTTTGAAGGTTTTTTTTCGGGACCCGCCGGTGGACAGCTCATGACGACGACCGAAGTAGAAAACTATCCAGGTTTTCCCAATGGCATCACAGGACCCGAGCTCATGGATGCTTTTCGCAAGCAAAGCGAGCGATTTGGCACAAAGCTCCTGCGCGAAGATGTCGAACGGGTCGATCTCTCTAAACGCCCCTTCACCGTCTACACAAAGAAAAACGCTTACGTTGCTGACGCCTTAATCATCGCTACCGGAGCCACTGCAAAACGGTTGGAAGTGCCCGGCACTGGCGATAGTGAATTTTGGCAAAAAGGGGTCACCGCCTGTGCCATTTGCGACGGAGCCATGCCTATCTTCCGAAATAAAGAACTCTTTGTGATCGGTGGGGGCGATTCGGCTGTAGAAGAGGCGACCTTTCTAACTAAATATGCTAGTCGCGTTTTTATCGTGCATCGGAGAAATGAGCTTCGCGCATCTAAAATCATGGCCCAAAGAGCGCTCAATCACCCTAAAATTGAAATTTTATGGAACTCGGTAGTCCTCAAAGTCGAAGGAGACAAAGTCGTTCAGTCGGTTGTCATTCAAAATGTAGAAACTGAGGAAACAATCTCTCATAAAGCAGGCGGCGTTTTCTTCGCCATCGGTCATACTCCCAACACAGCTTTTTTAAACAACCAGTGTGAAATCAACCCTCAAGGGTATCTGGTAATTAAAAAACCGGGGACGACCCTTACTAGCGTCGAAGGGGTATTCGCCGCAGGAGATGTGCAAGATCCTTTTTATAGACAAGCTGTCTCTGCCGCAGGATCGGGATGCATGGCTGCCATTGATGCAGAGCGATGGTTGAGTCATCAAGAGATTCATTAGACCCTGTGAAAAAATATCTCCTATTGCTCCTTTTATTCACTTTTCCCTTATCAGCAGTGGAGCCTGAACCCGAACTCTCTCCTTGGTTCCGCAACCTCTTCGAGATCGAACCAAAAATTTCTGCGACCTATCAATACTTTCGATCCGTTCAAACACCTCGTGGTACTTTTAGAGATCCCTCCCACAATCTCTTTCTCGATATGAGCTTGGCAACCTCACCTTGGCCCGACGTCGATGTCGAAGCAGAGTTTTTATTGGGTCGCACTTCTGACATTTCCTTCCGTTTCGAGGCCTTTCGCTTCACGGGGCGCTACTTGTGGGCGAATGATCTCTGGGGAGATCCCTTTTCTATTTCCACCGGCATTACCTTTGCCTTTCCGACCTCTCCTTTTCTCACTACTCTCAGCGTTCCTTACCATGGAGAAATGAATGCCACCTTGCACGCAGCCATTGGCAAAGAATTTCGAGGACGTTGCTCCGATTTTTGGGTCTTCCACATCTATGGAGCAGGTGGGGTCGGTTTTGCCAATCGTGGGTGCCCGTGGGCTTTTGGGAAATT
>JBIOXR010000040.1:0-7667 GCA_044869735.1 Chlamydiales bacterium | reverse complement strand
TAATGAGGCTTGGCGATTTTCCAGATAAGCGACACACCCACTTTGAAGAGGGCATCTTGCGCATTGAGGCGTTTTCTGGCAAACCGTGGCACCGAGTTCAATCAAGGCTTCATTGACCTCCCATGGCTTATCGGCCGGAAGGAAAGCTTCGACCTCTGCTGCGATGCGCTTGCGCGTTTTTCCCCTCTCGATTGAGTCTTCAATTCCTTTATACCGTGCAAAAACGCGCAAAATATTCCCATCGACCGCCACGCTTCTTTTTTCAAACCCAAATGCCAGCACAGCAGCCACGGTATAAGGCCCAAATCCTTTGATCCCCGCCAATACTTCCGAATCAGCAGGAATTTCTCCTCCCCACTCCTCGACAAAATAGCGCGCTGCCGCATGAATATTTTTCACCCTTGAGTAATACCCCAATCCCTCCCAAGCCTTAACAACTTGCTCATAAGGGGCTCTAGCTAAATCCTCTACCGTCGGAAACAACTCCATCCACCGCTTGAAATAAGGAATCACCGCAGCCGCTTGCGTCTGCTGAAGCATAACCTCAGAAATCCACACCCGATAAGGCGTCTTCTCCCTCCTCCAAGGTAAAGCCCTTTTTTCCAACGCAAACCAATCTCTCAACTTTTCTTCCGGTGGCATGGCAAATAAGTTTAGAAAGAGCTAAATTTAAAAACTATGGCAAAAAGGGGAATTTTCATTGGGGCAACGGGGCAGAATGTGGGGAAAACGACCATTTGTTTGGGACTCATTTCGGTATTTAAGAAAAAGATCCCGCAGCTTGGTTTTATGAAACCGGTAGGTCAACGATTTGAGAGGGTCGAAAATGGTCTACAAGTCGATAAAGACGTTACTCTTTTTAAGGAGTATTTCTCCTTACCTCAGGGATATGAAGAGATGAGCCCAGTTATTTTCACTTCCGGTCTCACGAGAGAGATTCTCGATCAAAAAATGGAACCCTCGTTCTTAAAAAAGAAGATTCTCTCCTCTTATTTAAAAATAAGCGAATCGAGCGAATTCACTATTGTAGAAGGGACGGGACATGTAGCCGTGGGTTCTTTAGCAGGGATCAGCAATGCCGAAGTCGCCAGGCTTCTGGGCCTCGAAATGATTCTCATCGTCAAAGGCGGGATTGGGAGTTCTTTTGATGAATTGGCCCTCAATAAAGCCCTACTAGATAGGATCGGCGTTAAATTGAAAGGGGTCATCCTCAATCAAGTGTTCGATGAGAAAAGGGAAATGGTGATCAACTACATGACCAAGGCTTTGAAGCAATGGGGGGTTCCCCTTTTGGGAAGCATCCCCTTCAATCAACTCCTCAGCACCCCTTCGATGGCCGATTTTGAAATTCTTTTTAATACTTCCCTCCTTTCGGGGGAGGCCTACCGCCTGAGTCATTTTGAATCGATTCGCCTCGTCGCTACCTCTCTCGAAACTTTTAGAGAGGTGATTTTCCCTGGGCAGCTCATAGTCACCCCAGCAACCCGTGAGGATATAATCCTTGCCCTCCTTGAGAGTCCCCCCAAAGACCATGGATTGATCCTCACTGGGCGCCATCCTCCTACCCCCTTTATCGTCGAAAAGTTGAAAAGGTCTCAAATGCCCTCACTCTATGCCCCTTTAAGTACCTTCGATGCCATGAAAATGGTCACCTCCAATATCGCCAAAATCCAGAAAAAAGACCTTTCCAAGGTCCAAAAAGCGATCCAACTTGTTGAATCTTTTTTAGATTTTTCAGTATTATATTAATTATTTTAAAAAAACTTTATTTATTTTTAATTTAAATCTAATAATGGTATAATTAAGTTGCTGCCTAGCAGCATTATAGGTTAAAAAAAATATGCATTATGTAGATTTACAAGCCCATCAAAAAAACTGGTGGGATGTATATAATCGTAATCGCCCTGATAGACCTGACGAGGAAGACGAGACGTTTCGCCTCGACAGGCTGGATAAAAACAACGCGCGTGTCAAAAACCGCAAATACGCCGCTATCACTGAAATCTGGTTAAAAAGAATGTTCTATCTCGTTGCTTTAGGCCTTAACCTTGGGGTTCTGGCCGGCATCGGATTGGTCATTTACATGTACTGCCCCACTTTTATCCCCAACGAAGCTCTCCTCGTCTCTCCGTTTGTCGGAGGTGTGTTAGCCGCCCTTATCAGCCTTAAGCTTACCACTTGGGGAGTGACTCCAACGAACTATCAAAGTTATTCCAATCCGCTGAGCTTGATGGGAAGAGGCCTCACGATGGCTCTCTTCGGCCCGCTGCTCTACTTAAAATACAAAATTGACTGGACCGATTATAGTGACCCTTACGTCGCCAACGGTGTTTCCCATGATCTAGGTACTAAATCGCTCGAAGAAATCACACTTCGTTACGGAAGTTCAATCTCTTCTCTTCGACGTGCAGGGATAGTGAAGCCAAATGAAGCGCGTAGACTAAAAAAATTAGTGAAAGAGTACAAACCTCTCATAAAAAAACAGAATTTCTTTTCTGCTGTCTGGTCGCCGAAAAATACACCTGCCAAAGGATTTTCCTTTAAAAACTTGGTTGCCTCCGATCCCGACAACATCAAAGAAGAAGATGACCTAGCATCAAATGACGAAGTTCCGGAACTTAAAATGCACCTCCCTCAAGAAAAGAAAATGACCAAACTCCAACGCAAATGGGAAAAACTCCAGTACGATTATGCGAGCCGCCGCGCCTTTCCCGCATATACCGATCCGAGCAGGCTAAGACGCGCAAGAATGCAGGTATTTGGATTTTAGGGCGATAGAGAACGGATGCAGGGCGCATCCTCACAAGTCCTTAAATAGGGACACCGTTTGTCAAACGTAACGCCATAAGGGCATTTTCCCTGAAATGCCCTTTTTTCTTTTCCCAAAGGAAGATATTTAGTACCAAGCGAAGGACCAAAAAAACCCCATGCAGGAGTAGAGGTCGTTCCTGCTAGATGCAGAGGTAGTGAATCCATGGCAATGATAAGATCGGCTTGCTGCATGATTCCTTGAAGTGCAACAAGAGAAAGTCTTTCAAGAACACAGCTATTTTGTGGGAAGTGAGAAGAGAGGCGGGAGCAATTCTTTTTCTCCTCCTCTTCCCCCCAGACAAAAAAGAAAAACGCTTCCTCTTTTTGTAAAAGAGCTTTGAGATGGGCAAGCAAGAGAAATTCGGGAAGCCTCTTATTTGTCCAAAAAGCCCCGGGACACACGATAATTTTTTTTCCCTTTACTACTGGGAGTATTTTCTTCTCTCCTAGCAACACCACACCCTTAAATTCAACGGGGGAGAAATCATCGAAAAAAGCTTGAAGTAGATAAAGATAATCTTCTCTAATATTTTTCCCACGCGGTGGATCCCTGCGATAATTGGTAAAAAGGAGATGAGGCCATTCAGCTACGCTTTTTCTACCGAATCCCACTTTTTTTTTGGCCCTCGCTTGTGATAAAAGGAGTCCCGATTTGATATTCCCCTGTAAATCAAATGCAGCCTTATAGCGAAAGAGGCGAAGTTCTTTTCGAAATAGATTTATTGCGTGTGCTGTCTCCCTAGAAAAGGGGGTTTTTCTCCATTTTTTTGTATCTACTTTTATTACTCGATCGATCTCTGGATGAGCAGTGAGAAGTTCGCTAAAGGGGCGCTCTACAATCCAATCAATACTACATTCGGGATAGCGATTTTTCAAAAAATCAATAGCAGGGAAAGCATGGAGAATGTCTCCAAGAGAAGAGGTTTTAACGATTAAAAATCTCACAAAATGGTATCATATCACAGGCATTCAAATAGAAGAAACACCATGTTAGAATGGAAAGTGACCCCGTTAGAAGCAGGGTTAAAACTAATTCCTTTTTTAAAAAAGAGATTGTCCTCGTCCTTGCGCTCTCTCCGTTGGCTCGTTGAGCATAACAGATGCATGGTCAACGGAAAAGTAGAGCGGTTCTGCTCCACCGTCCTTAAAGATAAAGATATTGTCCAAGTGATCGACAAAGAAGAAAAAAAAACGGGGAGTATTCTTTGGCAAGACGACTATTTACTGCTTTATAATAAAAGTAGCGAAGTCGCTACTGAAAAACTCCATTCCCTTCTCTCCCAACAATTAGGGATCCCTCTTTTTCTCGTTCATCGACTCGACAAAGATACATCCGGGATCCTTCTCTTTGCCAAAACAGAAGAGGCAGGGCGCAAATGTGAAAATCTTTTTCGCTCCCGTTCTATCAAAAAAACTTACCTCGCCATCGTTCATGGTGCTGCGGAAAATGAGAAAGGGACAGTAAAAAACTCGCTTGGTCCAATTAAAAAAAGCGAAGGGGAGATTTTCTTTGGCCCTGAGGAAGGGGAAAATAAAAAAAATGCCCTCACTCATTGGACCAAAATACGCAGCACCCATCACTATTCTTACTTACGCATTAGACCTATAACGGGAATCACCCATCAGATTCGCGTCCATTTAAGCTCTATGGGACACCCGATCGTGGGAGACCGACGCTATGGGAGCAGGCGGGTAGAGGGGTCTTTGGGTTGTACTCGCACTCTTCTCCATGCTGAAACTCTTTTTTTTACACATCCATTTACTGGACAATCGCTCTCAGTTTTTGCCCCTCTTCCTTCCGACTTTGCCAAGGCTCTTACCATCTTCCACCTGAAGAGAAAAGATTGAAATTTTTTAACTTCTCCTTTACACTTTAGAGATGCTGAAAATCGATCTTAAGGGAAAAAGGGCTTTTGTCGCCGGGATCGGCGACGATCAGGGCTATGGGTGGGCTATTGCAAAAGCTTTAATTGAAGCGGGAGCTGAAGTCATCGTTGGGACATGGGCCCCTCTGATTAAAATTTTCACCACCTCTTTTGAAAATGGCAAATTCGATGAATCGCGGCAACTCTCTGACGGTTCTCTTCTCGAGTTTGCCAAGATCTATCCCCTCGAAGCCTCTTTCGATACTCCTGAAGATGTTCCTTTGGAAATTCGAGAAAATAAAAGATACAAAGAATTGCAAGGATACACGATTTCGGAAGTTGCTAAAAGTGTAGAAAGCGATTTTGGCACCATCGATATTCTCGTCCACTCTCTTGCCAATGGCCCCGAAGTAAAAAAGCCCCTTTTAGAAACCAGTCGCCACGGTTATTTAGCCGCTCTCTCTTCTTCTGCCTATTCTTTTGTCAGTCTTCTCTCCCATTTTGGCCCTCTTCTCCATCGCGGTGGAGCAACCCTCTCTTTAACCTATATTGCCTCCGAACGAGCCGTGCCTGGCTACGGAGGAGGGATGAGCTCAGCGAAAGCAGCACTCGAAAGCGACACGCGCACCCTTGCTTTTGAAGCGGGAAGAAAATGGGGCATCCGCGTCAACACCATCTCGGCAGGAGCGCTCAGAAGTCGCGCAGCTAAAGCCATCGGCTTCATCGACCAAATGATTGCCTATGCCGAAGAGGGCGCCCCCCTACAGGAAACCTTAGAAGCCGAAGAGGTCGCCCACGCTGGCGCTTTCCTCCTCTCCGATCTCGCCTCAGGTATCACAGGCGTTACCCTCTACGTCGATAAAGGTATGCACGCCATGGGCGTCGGCCCCGAACTCTCCTCAAAAAAAGATACAGCAGAAGCTACCGTTTAATCTGAAAAGCCAGACCTTCTGAAAAAAGGGAAGTTCTTTTATGATCGGGCGTATGAGAACTTGGATATTGATTTTCATTTTTCAACTCCTTCCGCCTTTTCTATTTGCGGATGTTCCTGAGGCCAATCTATTGCAAGAGGTCTCCTTTGAAGACTTCGATTATGGGAGTGAATTTATCAAAATGATGGGGACTTTGGCATTTCTCCTCATTTTGATTTTCGTCAGCATTTATGTGTTAAAACGGCTGTTGCGCTCCCGCTCGACCCATTTAAACAAAGCGCACGGAATAAAAATTTTAGAGAGGAGAAGCCTGACGCAAAAATCGGCGATCTATTTGGTGGACATCTTGGGAAAAGGATTTATCATCGGCGAATCGGCCAATGGAATCCATTTGATCTCTGCTTTTCCTGAAAATGTCGACATTAGTGCTCTCTTGGAACAAGAGAAGCCCCCTACCGAGCTCCAAGCCAATCTCTCCAAACTCTTTGCTAAGGGGTTGGGAAAATTTAAAATGCCTCTTCTAAAAAAAACAAAGGGACAAGGGCTTGGGTGATGGTTCGTTCTCTATTCACCTCCCAGATGCCCTTCGAATCTTCACTCTCACTCTGCTCATAGCCATTGGCCCTTTCATTCTCGTCCTCATGACTTCTTTTACGAGAATCGTGATTATATTGAGCTTTTTACGGCAGGCTTTGGCGACACAAGTCCCTTCCAATATTATCCTCATAGGTTTGTCTCTCATCCTGACGGGCTTTGTCATGCGTTCTACGATCATCGAGATTGAGAAAACAGCCATAACTCCTTATCTCGCGGGTGAAATCCAAGAGAAAGGAGTCGTGGAACGAGCATGGCCTCCTCTAAAAGAATTTATGTTGGCCCATACGCGTGAAAAAGATCTCGAACTGTTTTTAAACTTGGGCAATATCCCCCTCCCATCAATAACAAACCCTACGGCCATCCCTTGGTATTGCGTGATTCCCTCTTTTGTCCTATCGGAATTGCGCATTGCCTTTTTAATGGGATTCATGCTCTTTCTCCCCTTTCTTATTATCGATATGGTGGTTTCCTCAATTTTAATGTCGATGGGAATGATGATGCTCCCTCCGGTCATGATCTCTTTTCCCTTCAAACTACTCCTTTTTATAGTGGTCGATGGGTGGCGGCTCGTCATGGAACAAATAGCGCATGGATATTAAATGACTCCGGAACATCTTATTTCTATTGTGAGAGAAACTCTTACCACTGCTCTTGAAATTGCACTCCCTTTCCTCCTCGTTACTCTCATTGTGGGCCTGCTCGTAGCTCTTTTGCAGCACGTGATGCACATTCAAGAGCTGACTCTCACCTTCGTGCCAAAGATCGTCATCACGGCGATTCTCCTTGTCGTTCTTTTCCCATGGATTCTTAAAATTATGGGCAAATTCACCTGCCGGCTACTCATCGATGAATGGGAGAAAATTGTCGATCTCTGTGCCTATGTCTTTTAAAATCCAATTTCTCTTACCCTTTGCAAGAGCCTTTGGCTTTTTTCTCATCTCGCCCCTCTTCTCTTTTATAGCGATTCCACAAGCAGTCCGAGTTGGCCTCGCTTTTTTTGTAGCCCTTCTTCTCGCTCCCTTTGTACCCGCTCCTTCAGAGTCCTATCCACCTTGGGCGCTTCTCTATCTTATATTGCGCGATTTTGCGATCGGTTATCTTTTGGGAATCACTTTTGCCCTACTCTTTGAAGGAGCAAAACTCGGAGGAGAAATGATCGGCACTCTCACTGGTTTTTCAACAAGTGAACTCTTTGACCCGGCCTCAATTTCTCCCTCCTTATTTGGACGTCTCTTCTACCTTCTTGCCCTTGCCCTTTTTTTGAGTTTTGACCTCCACCACTTTTTCTTCTATCTCTTACAGAGAAGCTTTACTGCTGACTTACTCTCTTTTCCCTCTTTGCTTAAAAGCGCCTCTTTATTTTTGAGCCAAGCTTTAGAATACGCCTTCGCCCCGTTTGTCGCTCTTTCCCTTCTCTTTATTTTATTCGCTTTTTTCTCACGCCTCTTTCCCACTATTCCCC
>JBIOXR010000039.1:0-2004 GCA_044869735.1 Chlamydiales bacterium | reverse complement strand
CACTCTTTTTATGTGTTTGTCGCTCCCAATGGAGAAGAATTAAAAAAGATAGCCTCTCTTCTAGAAGAAAAAAAAATAGTACCACCTCCCATCGTAGAAATGCCTCTAAAAGAAGCAGCAAAAGCACAACAAAAGTTAGAGAAGGGGGAAGTCTTTGGGAAAATAACCCTTAAATGTTGATTTTAAAAAAGAAAGTAACTAGAAGGAGAAAAAACTACCTTTAAGGAGGGATTCCATGAGAAAAAAATCGCTTTTAGGTTTGGCTGTGATGGGAGTGATGGCCAGTTTGCTCTTTGCTGGTTGCCAAGGTGGAGGCATGATGCCAAAGAACATGCAAGCTTTTTATAATCAACTTGATCCCGAAACACAAGATAAATTCAAACAGCTCGATGAAAAATATAGAAAAATGGCCGTTGAAATCGTAGACCGCTACTGTAGAGAGGGACAACAACAAGAACAAGATTGTAAACTCTTAAGAGAGCGCGTCATTGAAGATATGCTGCGCAACCAATCGATGGAAAAAGGGCAAAACGGCACCCGACATTAATTTCATAGCCTGGCATTTTCGTGCCAGGCTTCTTTATTTAAATAAGTTATGAATAAATTGATTGGCTAATGCGATCGCACCTCTTGCGGGTGGCGTTTTAGCGAGAGGATTGAGCATAGCGAAGTCGTGTATAGTTCCCAGTGCGCGCATTGCCGTCACCGGCACTTTAGCTTGAGTTAAGCGGTGGGCATACTCTTCTCCCTCATCGCGGAGCACATCGTTCTCGGCAGTAATGATAAGAGCAGGAGGCAATCCTTTCAATTGATCGATCGGGATGTGCACAGGAGAAACAAGGCGATTTTTTTGGCTTGCTGCATCGGGAGCATAGGCATCAAAAAACCAATCCATTGCTGGTTTTGTGAGCCAGTACCCTTCTGCAAACTGTTTATAGGAGGGAGTGTCGCGATCGGCGCTCGTGACGGGATAAAATAACACTTGCCCATCGATTTTTGGCCCTTTTCTCTCTTTAGCAAGGAGAGTGAGGGCAATAGCGAGGTTTCCCCCCGCGCTATCACCCGAAACTGCCAGACGTTTGGTATCTAACCCCAAGTCTCTTCCATGCTCCGCAACATATTTTAATGCTGTATAACACTCTTCAACTACTTCTGGAAAGCGAGCTTCGGGAGAAGAAGTATAATTCACGAAAACTACAGCAGCAGGCGCGCCAACGGCAAGTTCGCACATCAGCCGTTCGTGCGTGGCAAAGCTTCCTAAAATCCATCCACCCCCATGAAAGTAGAGAAGAGGATGGAGCCTTTCGCGACTTTCTTTAGGAGTGACAATGCGCAAGGAGAGAGTGCTCTGAGGAAGGGTGATGGCATCTATTTTGACAGGAGGTTTCGCCACCGGTTTCGATTGCAGCTCTTCCAAGACCTTCCGCGCTTCCACAGGGGAGAGCTTATAAATGGGCTCTCCTCCTTGTGCTTTTACCGCTTCGAGAAACGCAGATGTTTCATTTTCAAGGATGTGGTTGGCAGTGGCTTTCATGGTACTCCTGGTATTTATTTTGAAATCTAGCAAAATTATTTTTAAACCCTAAGAAATTTTTAAGTGTTTGATTTAAAATGTTTTGAGTCTTAGTATCTTCAATACTTATGTATTTCAAATATCTTTCTCTCTTTTTCTTGTGCACCCTTGCTCTTTTTATGGGGACTGCTGAAGCTCGTAATCAATTTGTTGGTCAATCTTATATGAAGGGGGGCGTCGTCCGTCTTCCAGGAAAAAAAGAGACACTTTCTCAATTTGGTTATGGTAGTCGTTTTCAACGTGGAAGAGAGGGTTGGGACCTCTCTATGGGTGGAACTTATAGTGGAAATAGGACCTATTTAAATCCAAAGATGCTCTATCTTTATACATTGAATCCCCAACACTCTTGTCGCTTTTATTTGGGGACTGGTTTGGGATGGAGTTACTATTACCGCTCTCTTCCTCAGCAGGGCAATCCGAGAAAACAAAAT
>JBIOXR010000038.1:0-2860 GCA_044869735.1 Chlamydiales bacterium | reverse complement strand
CAATTGAGCAATTATGAATTGGCTTTAGCTTTGAAAAAATAGGTATAGACATGGGCTTTAGCATAGCCAGCACTCGATGCCTCGGGCACCCCGAGAGAACTCAAATTACCAGGCTCGATGGCGGCTTACTCGCAGGAGATGGCGCCCTAGCTCTCCTTTCTGCAGGAGCCGGTGGCGCTGGTTTTCGTTTATCTACAATTGCAGCAAACCCGAGGAGTCTTATGCTGTCCAAGATCCCAAAAGCTCAAGGGAAGAAGAACTACTGCATGAGGTAAAAGAATTGGAATGCAAATTCATTGCTTCTAAAGATTTTTTTGAACCAACCTTTAAATTAATAGATGCAGCTGTCTTTGGTGAAAAAAAAGTTTATGTTAATTGCTTAGCGGGTAAGTGTAGGAGCACCTCTCTGATTGCTGCCTATCTCGTCAAACGAATTGGAATCTCAACAAGCGATGCCTATCGGTTTCTGTATCTCCAAAGGAACATCTCTGATTCTTGGCACGATTGCGTAGCGTGTTACGAAGAATTCCTTTCCATCGGCTGAGATCTTATTCTCCTTTTTTCCTTGGTATGCTAGACTTTCCCCTTGATTTCAAAGTAGATTTTGCATGCTTGGTTTTTTTAGGAAGTATCAAAAATTCTTTTTCTTATTTACTGCTCTCATCATCATCACGAGTTTCGCTTTTTTTGGGACTTATCAGGCGATAGTACCCACAAAAAAAATAGGCGAAGACCAAATTGTTTTTAAAACCTTGGATGGGAAAAAGATCTCAGGATTCTACCACCATGCCATGACCTACTTTTTGGCCCCTCCTGCCTCTTCCGGTTTAGCCAATATTTTCAACGATGGGGTAATTGAAAAAGACTTTTTGCAAAGCGGTCTTGCCCCTCTCTTAGTAGAGAAATTTAAGGAGCCATTGGCACAGGAGCTACTCCAAAAACGGGAAAGGGAGTTGCGGTTCTCTCCCTACGTACACCCTCTGGAATCTTCCCTTTCCGCAGAAAGGGCTTGGAAGGAGTTTGCTCCCGATATTTATAAAAATTTCGTAGCATTAAAAGAAGTAAAAGAGGGCGATCTCAAAACTCTATTTACGACAAAAGCAAACCTCTATCTTGCGGAGCAACAGTTTCCTCCTCAACTCCTGCAGCGAGTATTAGGTTTTCAGTTGCAGCAATTAAAAAATATTCCTCCTGACCAGAAATTGTTGAAAGGAGATCTCCATCTTTTTGGTTATAAAGAGATCAGAGATTGGTTTGGGACAAAGTTTGTAGATGGGGTAGCCACAGTTATCTTTCAAGGAGCTGCCTATGCCCGTCAGCAAGGTTACAAGATTTCTCGCCAAGAGGTTCTTTCCGACCTTCTATGTAAAAGTGAAGAGGCTTACCAAGCTCTCAAAGGAAGACTAGAAGGGCAAGTGGCGAATAGCACTCAGCTCTACCACAGAGCTCTCCAAGCGATGCAACTCGACGAAGCCACGCTCATCTCCCTTTGGGAAGACATCCTTCTTTTTCGCCGCCTCCTCGATGATGTGGGAGGCTCTGCCCTTGCTGATACATTTGCGTTAGATAAATTTTATTCCTACGCCAATGAGTCGGTCGATGTGACCCTTTTCCATCTCCCCTCGCAATTCCAATTGAAATCTTTCGAAGATCTCCAAAAGTTCGAACTCTATTTGGAAGCCTCTACTCCTTACACTCTCAACGATTTTACCCTTCCTACTGTAGAACTAACCGTTGAAGAGGTCATGAAAAAAGAACCTTCCCTCGTCGTTCGCAATTATGAATTAGAAATCGCTTCCCTCACTTCGTCCGACCTCTCTGCGACAATTTCAGTAAAGAAAACTTGGGAATGGGAAGTCGAGGAGGGAAATTTTAAAAAGTTGAAAGAGAAATTCCCCATCCTCGGGCTTCAAAAGGGAACTGGTGCTACTCCTGAAGAGAGATTTGCACAATTGCAATCTCTTCCTCACTCGGTGAGGCAATCGGTCGACCACTATGCTAGAGAGCTGATTTTAGCCGAGCATCCCGAATGGATGGGCGAAACCTTAGAAAAAATGGAGAAAGAAAAAAAGACTTTTTCTCTTTCGCTAGGTTCTCCTAAAATCCCCCTTAAAGGGATTTCAGATGGGACTGCTTTCTTATCTCTACTTGAAAACCCTTCGGAAAAATTGAAATGTTATAGCCAAGATGGTGTCCACTACTATTTCATCACAGTAAAAAAAATCTCCCCTCCTGAGAAGCTCATGTTTGCCAAGGCACAGTCGTTACATCTTCTCGACCAACTAGTCGAAAAAAGGCTGGAGAATCATTTCAAAACCAAAGGATTTGAAGGAAATTTCTCTCAAGTGAAAAACAAAGTAGCCGACGATCTTTTTAAACCACTCGTCGATAAAATTGCAGAGAAAGCAGCCGCTTATGGCATGACTTTAACTTCGGAAAATCGAGGGGAGAAACTGGCTTCTTATCGCTTTATCGAATTCGTCGCTCAAGAGAAAGAGAAAAAAGAGATCTCTTCGAGAGAGTGGGCCCTCGAGCAACAAACAAAAACGATTAGCCGCGCCCATCAGGAAGAACTCTCTTTTGACGATGCCCTAAAAATCGAAAGAGGACACTATTCCGACGTTACTTTTTCACCTCTTTATGGGCCTCTTTTCTTTTTGTCTGGCGGAAGGCGCATCGATAAAACCCTCCCTCTCGATAAGCTTTTAGAAATGCAAGAGGTCTTGGCAGGCGATGCCAAACACCGCTTTTATCAGGAACTTTTGGAAAAAATTCCCTCTCTTAGCGACACTTCCACGAATGCCTGACGAAGAAATATTAGAGAACCTCATTCCCCTCTCTCCTGCGAGCTTCTTCGAAA
>JBIOXR010000037.1:0-10373 GCA_044869735.1 Chlamydiales bacterium | reverse complement strand
TTGATCCCTCCAGCTATGTGATTGAAGACATAGAGTACCCTTAACGCCAACTTGTACAACTCTTCTTTTGGAATCTCCCCTTCATTGCGCCATTGTTTATAAATTTTTGGAATTGACTTGGCGATTTTGACAGATTTTTTACCTGCTTTATAAAATTGTTTAGGGGCACGAGGCCAAACGAGGATCACGTGGACGTCGAAGAGAAGCGAACGAGCCTTTTTTAAAGCTTCATACTCAGCTAGATACTCAGCTTTACCCTTTAGGAAATGGCTGATTATTTTCAATACTTTGCGGGTCGTGCTTAAAAGCGGATAAACAATATGAGCAGACGCAAAAAATTGATCGATTCTATAAAAAAAACTTTCGCCATGATGGTAGGCGAAACGAAATGCTCGAGACGTTGCGTACAAGCAAACCTTAAATTTTAAAGATTAACAACAGGATTGATTATTGAAAAATACGATAATCACGCAGCAGTTTCCTTCCAGGAACTCGCGAGATCGATAGTGGCGCTAACTACATTGATAACAGAACCAGCTATGGGCGCTTTTTTAGCCAATGTGAGTGAGCCAGAAACAATTTTACACCCCTTACTAAGCAGGGGATAGATATCGCTATTGATGGCTTCCATCAATTCTTCGAAATCTTCATCGGTATCTTCTCCTGCATGGACTTTCTTCAAATACCGAAAAACTCCATGAGTGAGATCTAAAGAGGCGGAGGCAAATTTGCAACTATCTGCAATGAGAAGGCACAAGGTAAATTGCTTTGCAACTTTCCTCGCCGTCGGTCCAGCTTCGCTATATATTCTTACGAAAAAAGCAATAGGAGAAACAACGGTAAAAGTTCCCATAAAGACAATGTGGTAGGCACCCTCTGTAGCACATCGGAAGACACCAATGACTTTTTCTACAGTTCCATCATATTGGCGGATCTGGCTTGGCTTACCATATTTGTCCCATTTGGTTACAATCGTGATCTCAAACGACTCAAATAGCCCCGCAATGAGGATCACCGTGTGTTTCCCAGCTTCCCAACTTTTTTTTAACGCGTTTGGACCATTCACGAGACCCGTGACAGCGCGCGCCGTGCGAAAGGCCTCGCCAGCTTTATGGAAGACATCAGCAGCTTTTTCTGCATCATGCTTTATCGCAATGAGTTCGCCTAAGGTAACATTTGCAACAGCAAGCTTAATGACATTATCGACATCTTTGAGTTTCTCCAGTAGCTTAGGAACTCGGGAGGCCTGTTTAGTGAAGTCTTGCCATGCCTCTTTTACTGGGGCAGGAAATCCTTCAACAAAACTATGAACCCGTGTCTGGCCTGGCATTTTTTACTCTTTTGTTAAGCTTTTGCAATGAGCATACCATTTTTAGAAATAAATAAGAACAAAAATGGCTCAAAAGGATATGTAAGGGATTTTTTTAGAAAAACCGTAAAGTAATTTTTGGGAAACCTCGCAAAAATGGGGACGCTTCCATCGCTCCTTTCCCCTCGAGTTGCACCTCGAGTAGAGAGAGCGCTCCCTTGCTGCAAGCCACGACAAGGCCGGGAACATCGAGAACAGACCCAAAAACTCCTTGATAGTCGACGGGACGAGCTTTTTTCACTAATAGCCGTTTTTTCACTCCTCTAATTTCAACCTCACACCAAGCGCCAGGTTTAGGAGTAACGCCCCGAAAAATATTGTAGACTTCATCCACCGGTTTTTTCCACTCAAGGCGTCCATCTTCAGTGGTGACTTTAGGAGCATAAGTTACAAGGGAAGGATCTTGAGAAATTCCTTTGACTTTCCCTTGTGAAAATGATTGCAAAACGCGATAAAGCGCCTCTTTGCCCGCCGCAGCAAGAGCCACTGTGAGTTCTCCTGCTGTCATATCGGGAGGAATTGGAATTTTTTCTGTAGCTAATATTTCTCCAGTATCGAGTTGCGGTGCCATCGACATAATTGTCACGCCGCTCTCTTTTTCTCCTGCCATAATAGAGCGGGCAATAGGAGCCGCTCCGCGATATTTGGGGAGCAAAGAGGCGTGGACGTTGATACATCCCAACGGAGGCATGTGGAGTAGATTCTCTTTGAAGATTTCGCCATACGCTACGACGATAAACAAATCGGCTTGTAAAGGTCGAAGGAAGGCATCGGCAAAGAGAGGATCGGAGGCTTTAGGCGGTTGCAAGAGAGGAAGAGAAGGGTATTTTTTTAAACAAAGATCTTTCACCGGCGAGCTTTGGAGTTGTTTAGATCGGCCTGCAGGTTTATCGGGCTTAGTCACAACTGCAATGATATTGACTTGTTTGTCAAATAAAAACTGGAGAATGGAGGAGGATATCCAAGGAGTTCCGAAATAGACGATGCGAAGTCTATCCATTAGTGGCACATTCGAGCTCTTTCTCTTCGTTTGCTTCGTCTTTTTCTTGGGTGATGCCACCTCTTCCAATCAATCCACGTTTAGAATTGCGGCAAAAAGAGACAAAATGTTCGACTTCGGGAAGGAGATCTACTTCGCGTTCGATCAATGCGAGGGCTTCTTCGAGATGCAAATGGCTGCGATAAAGAATGCGGAAGGCTTGAGCAAGTGCAGTACGGGTTTTCAATGGAAATTTCCTTCTCTTCAACCCGACCCAATTAATGGCCCCCATTTCGTAGGGGACGCCTCCCCCCACAGTATAGGGAGGAACATCTTGAGTAACGCGACTAAATCCTCCCACCATGGAGTGGCATCCAATGCGACAATACTGATGGATAGGAGTCATTCCTCCGATAATGGAGTAATCTTCAACAATCACATGACCCGCTAGGAGTGAATTATTCGTCATGATGACATGGTTGCCAACTTCGCAATTATGAGCGACATGACAGTAGGCCATGATCAGGCAATCGTCTCCAATTTTGACAACAGAGCCTTCTGAGCAGGAGGCATTGATAGTAGTGAATTCGCGGATCTCGCAATTTTTGCCTATATGAACAAATGTCTTTTCTCCGCGGAACTTCCGATCTTGTGTTTTGGTGCCAATACTCGCAGAAGGCCAAATCACTGTTCCCTCTCCCACTGTAGTATTGCCATCGATATAAGCGTGCGATTTCACAACGACGTTGTCTTGCAGCACGACTGTGGCTTTGATGATCGCAAAGGGCTCTACGACGACATTTTCTCCCAAGATGGCTCCGTCTTCAACAATCGCCAAAGGATGAATCAATTTTCCCATAATACCGTTTCCTAAATTTGATTTTTGTCCACTAATGCGAAACCTATCTCGGCTTCTGCAGCGATCTTCTCTCCAACGGTTGCCCGCGTGCGAACTTTACCTGCTTTACTGGTAAGAACAATTCCTTCCGCATAGAGCATTAACACATCCCCCGGTTTTACGGGATTGCGAAACTTAGCATGGTAAATACTCAAAAAAAGGGCAATCTTCTGATCCATTCCTTTTTGGTGGATCAAAATCCCCCCTGTTTGGGCAAGAGCCTCTAAAACTAACACCCCAGGCATAATGGGTTGGTCGGGAAAATGACCTTGGAAGAAGTGTTCGTTCATCGTGACGTTTTTTTGTCCCAAAATTGTATTCTTCGTCAGATCGATCTCCAAAATTTTATCCACGAGAAGGAAGGGGTAGCGGTGGGGTAAAATCGAACAGATCGCTTTTGTATCGAGCACTACAGCGTTATTTTTCTGCATAAACTGCTCTCCCCATAAAATAATTCATAATTTTTTTCCCAAGAGCAACGTTTGAGCGGTGGCCAGAGCGGATAGCCATGATGTGAGCTAAAAAAGGAATTCCGATGAGATAAAGATCTCCAATAATATCCAGGATTTTATGCCTAACTGGTTCATCGGGAAATCGGAGGCCATCTTTGCTAAAAATCACATCGTCTTTAATAATTACCGCATTGTCGAGACTTCCTCCTCGAATCAGTCCCTTTTCCATCAAGGCAGTAATCTCTTCGTAAAGAGCAAAAGTGCGACAGGAGGCGATCTCCTCTTTGAATTTTCCAGGCCCCATTTGGAAAGAGTAGTATTGAGATC
Organism: Chlamydiales bacterium; assembly: GCA_044869735.1. Taxonomy (GTDB): domain Bacteria; phylum Chlamydiota; class Chlamydiia; order Chlamydiales; family JAAKFR01; genus JBIOXR01. The sequence continues at coordinate 6,348 of JBIOXR010000037.1, read as the reverse complement.
GAATGACGGGCGTTTGAGGATAATGGAGGGTATAGCTAATCCTAAACTCTTCAGCAGGGAGTGCAACGAGATGAGTTCCCCTCTCTTCATAAAAAAGAGGTTCTTGCAAAACTTGAATTTCAACTTCCTCTTCCTGTATGGCAATCCCAGCCTGTTCAATCATTTCTAGAAATATGAGAGAGCTCCCATCTCCGATGGGAGGTTCTGCTTCAGTTACTTGAATGACGAGGTTGTCGATCTGGCACGCAGCTAAGGCAGAAAGGACGTGCTCGACCGTGTGGATTTGCACTTTACCAATGCCAATGGTAGTACAACGAGAGGTGTCTTGAACAAAATCGACATTTGCAGGCACTCGGGGTCTCCCAGGCAGGTCTATCCTTTCAAAACAAATTCCACTATTAGGGGGTGCAGGGCAAAACCGAAGGAGGACATCGCGACCGGTGTGGATCCCCACACCGGAAAAGGAGACTTCTCGTTGAAGAGTATGTTGTGGCCGTCGCCTCAAAACTCAATCCCTTATTGATCATGATACATGAAATGGGACGAAGGTATTACACTCTGCGATTTTTCGCAAGGACTACATATAGCAAGACAACTTGAAAATTTTACAATTTGGACTGCGCCAAAGTCCCGGGCTTGAACGACCGTAAGCGACCCAATATTGACTTAATATTGGGTCGCTTACGGTCGTTCAATCGCGGGAACTTTCGCGCTGGCCCAAATGTAAAATTTTCAAAGTTATCTTGCTATAAGAACTTACTAGGGAAAAAAGAGAGAGAAGGCTTACTAATGAAACGATAAGGTAGTCGCCGAAAAAAGTGTACAGGGTCCTATAAGTATAAAGCGGAAGTGCACAATAGAGAGCTCCTGCTCGGCTTTTCTCTTTGGGGGTTTCGGATCCTAGTGCTCCCATAGTTCTTCCCAAACTATCAATCGCACAGGTAAAGCCGGTGTTACAGGCACGAACGACCGGAATTCCCTCTTCGATCGCTCGTAACCTTCCATGAGTGAAATGGACCAGAGGCAACCGCGATTTAGGATACCAGACATCGTTTGAAAGATTCACGAGTAAAGAGGCTTTTTTAATTTTGTTTTCCCTCATTAAATGACCAAAAGTCTCTTCGTAGCAAATGGAAACTCCTATCCCTCCTTTTTTTCCAGTAAATACTTTAGCTTCGGTCCCCGGAGTATAGGAATCCCAAATGCCATAGCGCCTTAGATATTTTTTGCACCAGTTAAAGGGAATATATTCTGCAAGAGGGATTAAAATTCTTTTTTCGTACCGCTCTTTGGGTCTCTCATCACTGGAAAATAGAAAGGCTGAATTGTAGGCTTTTTGATTCCGAAAATCTTCGAGTCCGATAACGACATCCGTATCAAAAAAACTGGAGACCGCTTGTGCAAAAGCTCCATTCCCTCCTGCAAAGTCTCCCATTGGGGCTTTTCCATAAATTTCGAGAAAGGCGTTTTTTATTGTTTCTTTGGAGTAGAGAGGGACCTCTGTTCCATAAGGAACAACGGACTCCGAGAATGCAATGAGATCGATAGGTTTTCCGTGGTGTTCTTTGAGGAGAAATAAAATCCTTCTCCACTGGTCATAAACCGAATAGGGAGTACCCTCTTCTCCAATAAAGTTGACTTTTTGTTCAGGTGTAAGAGATGTCTGTACCAAAACGACGGCAAGTTCCTCGGGTCGTTTTTTCTCTATCTGGTGCTGATGAAAAGTGAGGTGAAGAAATCCAAAAAAATATGGAGAAAGAGCTACTACGCTCCAAATTAGTAGCCTCGAGGGACGAAATGGCTTTGACAAAACCTGTAAGAAGAGAAGGTTTGTCGCCAATACCCAAAAAGTCAGCCCAAAGATCCCTCCTATGGCAACTCCTTGCCTTCCCCATGTTGTGGCTGTAAGTGCAAGGCCGATAGGATTCCAGCTATAGCCGCTTAAAATATGCAATCGAAGGTATTCAAAAAGAGTCATGACGGAAGCAGGCACTAAAAGCGTAAGCCATCGCGCCTCTCCTTTGACAAGCAAGCTTGTTAAAGCAAATTGGATCCCTAAAAAGGTAAGCCAGAACAATAAAAAAACTAAAATAAAACTTCCAACGTACTGGTCAGCCATGAGCCAGTTCAAATGGAACAGCGAGACTCCTCCAAACCAGAAAAGAGCCAACCAAAAACGGAAAAACTTAGAGGATAGCCCCAACATCCCTTTCCAGAAAAAAGCATAGCCAAGGGCACTCGCCATGACGCTGGCAAAAGGACTAATGTCCGGCTCACCCCAAGCTACAATGCAAAAGGAGAGGAGAATCCAAACCCAGGGGACAATTTGAAGTCGTAATTTCATTTTTCTTTTACTTTATACCAATTTGAGACGGTCGTCAAATTATGAGGACCCTTCTTGTGAAATTTATTCTGCATAATTGTTAATACGGGTATTATACTTTTCAAACAAGGTGATTTTTGTGAAATTCCAATTTGATGAATTCCATTTACTTCAAATCCTCCAAGGATTTTCCAATCAACATCTTCCCCTTGACCTCTATCTCAATCACTATTTTCGAGCTCATAAATCACTTGGGGCAAAAAATCGCCGTTTTATTGCTTCCACGATCTATGGAATAATTAAATGGCAACTTCTTCTCGATTATCTTCTTGGAAAGAACATCTCATGGGAAAGAAGATACGAGCTTTACTCCTCCTGCCAAGTAAATAATTTCTTTCAGGCCACCCATCTCCCTCCTTATGTGCGAGTCAGTTGCCCTCCCTCCTTATTTGCCTTGTTAGAAAGACAATATGGCCAAGAAAAAGCTCTTTTTCTTGCCCAGGTCAATAATACAGAGGCTCCTATTGTCATACGGACCAATCTAATCAAAACGACGCGCGACTCCCTTCTCGAAAAATGGAGCTCTTATGAAGTTCAGCCAACTCAAAATTCACCATGGGGAATTGAGTTCAAAAAACGGATTAACTTTTTCGAGCTACCCGAATTCAAAGAGGGTTTTTTCGAGGTATAAGAAGAAGGGAGTCAGCTCATTGCTGGCCTTATAAAACCCTCTCCTGGAGAACACATCCTCGATTATTGCGCAGGTAGTGGAGGAAAAACCCTTGCCTATGCTTCAGAAACAAATGGAAAAGGACAGATCTTCCTTCACGATGTGCGTCTTTTTTCTTTGGGCCAGGCAAAAAAACGTCTTAAAAGAGCGGGAATTCAAAATGCCCAACTCGTTTTGCCTAATTCCCCTCAACTTTCTAAGCTTAAAGGAAAAATGGACTGGGTTCTCGTGGATGTTCCTTGTTCGGGTACTGGGACTTTGCGACGCAACCCTGATATGAAATGGAAGTTTTCTAAGGAGACTCTTGCGAATTTAACTGCTGAACAACGACACATTTTCGCCAATGCCCTTCCTTACCTTCGCAAGGGGGGCAAGATTGTCTATGCAACGTGCAGTATACTGAAAGAGGAAAACGAAGAGCAGATCGACTATTTTATTAAGAGATATTCTCTCCAACTTGTCCATCCTCTCTTCGTTTCCCTCCCTTCCTTTGGAGAGATGGACGGCTTTTTTGGAGCCGTCCTCTCCCTCTAATTTGAGATCTATTATCTAAACCAAGAACAGAGATCTCCAAATCGGTAGTTCAACAGTACTCGACCAACAAACACTGTTTCACCGTGGTTGAAATGGAATGTACCTTCAGTTGTGGTGAATGTATCTCTATGATCGCTGAAGTGCATACCAAGGAATTCTGCACCTAAGCTAAAGTTACACCATACCAAGAATTCGGCACCGACTCCACCTACCCAACCCCAACGAGTTCTGTGGTGGTTGCACTCAGTGGGTGTTCCATTTCTAAAGGTTCCTTCAAACCTCGATACAACAGCGCCACCAGTAATATAAAGGAGTGCATCACAGACGGTAATACCGGCTCTACCACGGATTGTGGTAAACCACTCAAAATTGTGTCTGCAAAACTCTCCATCCACTGTGCTGGGGAAAGCTCTAAGATGGCGATCGTTATTCGCCCATGCCCAATCTACAACTAGCCCCAAAAGGGAGTAGTGGCACTGCCAGTCATAACCTAATTGTACGCCAGCTGTTACGTTGGAATCGGTTGAAGTCCAACCTGTAAATCCCGAATCAAAAAAGTTATCGAGATCGGCTCGATAAGCCACGTGGGTTATCACACCGACGTTGCCTCCAATATACAATCCGCTGAAATCGTTTTCATAGCAGCAAGAATTGTTGTATTGGGAATTGCAACAATAATTCTGAGCGAATGCCACTGGCATTGCTCCGAAACTAATAGCTAATAAACCAAAAATAAACTTCTTCACGGCATCCTTCCTTTAAAACATGGTTTCTAAATATGACTGTATCGAAGATATTTTTTATTGTAAAATCAAAATTCTTTAATTTCGAAAAATTCGTGCAAGATTCTACTGCACCAAAAGCAAAGAGATGTCATGCTAAACGCGACTACTTCGTTTAACGACAAGGAGAAGAAATACTGAAATCAAAATTCCCAACGAGAGAAATGTTGCTAAACGATGCATATAAAATAGAGAAAAGAAAAATGTTGGTGCGATCGTTTCATGCGCAACAAGAGGTGCAGTAACGAGCACCTGATGCCAACTATCAACTAGTCGCACCTCGCCAACACAAACTCCTTTGGCAATTGGAAGAAGAGGAGGAAACCAAGAAACTTCTCCCGTCACTTTATTTTGTTCTGAAGGGTAAAAGTCGTAAAAAAGTCCTTTCTGTAACTCACCCGTCAAGGTTTTCTTCGCACCTTTAATTTTTGTAGTAAACGAAATATCTCCCGGAGAAAAAAAAGTCTGTCGCATTTTTTTTTCATTAAAGGCCGCCTCAAATAAAGCAATGACGTCTGAATAACGCTGGCTCTCTCCGGAATAATCGAGCACAACGGCAATTAATTTTCGATTTTCATTTTCCGCTGCAGCCACTAAAGTACCTCCTGCTAAAGAGGTATAACCTGTTTTAATTCCTATGGCTTTGGAATAATAGTTCGCTCCGCTCTTCAAGAGTTTATTACTTTGGACCAATAGTCTCTCTTTTTGCAAATTGGTTTCAGGAAGCGTGTAATGCACATGCGCTACTGTTTCTCTAAAAAACGGAATTCTCAATCCTTCTTTGGCGATGAGCGCCAGATCATAAGCTGTTGTTAGATGATCTGGATAGTGCAATCCATGGGGATTAGAAAAATGTGTGGAAAGGCAACCTATTTGAATCAAATAGAGGTTCATGCGAGAAACAAAATCTTCTATATCAGTACCAAGTGAATTAGCAATTACATTCGCTGCATCGTTGGCCGAAGCGAGTAGCATTCCAATAATTAGATTGCCTAAGGTAAAAACTTCTCCTTTTTTAATAGATATATGGGTTCCGTCGTTTTCAAGAAAATAGGGTGGGGAGCGCCAGTTTGAATCTCTTTTAGCCTGAGCCGTTATCGTCGCCAATGCTCCTGCAGAAGCAACGCAAGGAAAGTCGAGATGCTCCTCCATGAGCTTTAATGTATAAAGCGCTGTAGCTATTTTAGTCGTACTAGCGGGATATACTTGTTTCTTTGCATTTTTTTCATAAAGAATCCTACCCGTCTCAGCATTAATGAGAATCGCAGCCCCTGCAGAGACTTTGACAGGTAAATTCTTAGCGGTTAATAATGAATGGGTTAGAAGAAAAATAGCGTAAAATACTAAGAGAGAAGGATATTTCATAATATAGAGGAATCTTCCAGATATGAATCAATTTTCAGTTGACTGAGGTTTTGTTTCAATCTAAAATAATCCATAGGGGGAGGGGGGTTAAAATACAAAAATAAGTGGATGAATCCTGTTGACCTTGAAGAATCGTTCCAGAAGTATATAAAGGACTTGCCCAAGTACATCCCTGACGGCATTCTCGATATAGATTTAGTTCTGTTAAAGGAACTTGGACTCGTAACTACCGAAGGGAAAATACTCGATGAAGACGAAGAGTCGCTGACCCATAGCTTTTATGTGCTCGAATCTCCCGAAAAACTCACTCTCTTCAACCAAAAATTTGTCGTGTGGATCGTGCCCCAAATTGCCGACGATTCTCCAACTACCTTCTCTTTAATCGCGATTAATAAAGGAGGCACACCTCACCTTGAAATGGTCTTTTCGACAGCAGGTATATATAATCATTCAAATTTGGTCCTACGCATCCTTGAAAAATTCCTCGAACAGATCGAAGAGAATGAAAAAGAGATCGACAAATACGAAAGTCTTTAAAGTGTTCGTGCACTCTTAAGTTTTCTCTACAGCCATCCTGAGGATATTTTTTTCCCCCTCTCTTTCGTAACTCACCT
>JBIOXR010000036.1:0-3100 GCA_044869735.1 Chlamydiales bacterium | reverse complement strand
AACCCGTTCGATCAGAGGAAATGTGAGAAGGAAAAAAAGAGAGGCACATGCTAAGCAAAGCTGAGAAACGACAACGGTTCTAAGAGTTCGGGATAGAGGCATAACAACTTCTATGAAATTTTTTATTTTTTGTAAAGAAGCGAATCCTATGTGGTCTAAAGGCGCGAATATTTTACTGGCGCTGTTATGCATGTGCGGAGCAGCGCTTTTTTATACAAAAGTAATGCAAGGCTTTAGTTTACAGGAGATCCGCTCCTCCATACCCCTTGATTATGCACCACTCGAACTCTCTTTAGAGCGTGAAGAAGAGATAAAACAAGCTCTCGCTCAACCCTATAGATATTTAGCCAAAGGGTGTCAATTTTATGTCTTTGAAAGTTCAGACGGGAAATATATTATTAAGTTTTTAAAATATAAGCATTTAAGGAAAGAGCCTTTCGTTGCTTTGACCTGTTTGCCTCTTCCCGATATTTGGAGGGGGGCCTGTATGACGAAGATTGCCTGCAGGCAGCAAAGACTCGACAAACTTTTTTCAAGTATTAAAATTGCCTATGATGATCTCCCTATGGAAACGGGACTTCTTTTTTACCATTTCAATCGCTCTCCTTTTTTACAAGGAAAACTTGAAATCAGAGATCCCTTAGGCTTAAGGTATAAGATCGACTTAGATGCCTACGATTACCTGATTCAAAAAAAGGCGAACTCGGTTAAAAGCTGTTTTGAAAATAGTGACAATCGACCTGATGAGATTAGAAAGAGAATTGGACAGCTCATCGAGATCGTAGAAGTCCAATGTTCTAAGGGGATTATCAATACGGATAGGGCATTCGTTCAGAATGTCGGCTTTTCGCCAGACGAGACGAGAGCGCTTCTTATCGATATTGGGCAATTTGTCAAAGAAGAAGGGATTAAGGATGAAAAATCCATAGCAGAAGAGAGGGGGAGGCGGCTTCGTTCTCTCAGAGGGTGGATGGAGAGGCATTTTCCACACCTTCTTCCCTATGTAGATGAAAGGTTATAGCTTAGACCTCTTTCTTCTTCTTTGGGAGAGGTTTTTTGGGAGGAAAAGCGATTTCGTCTTCTTCATCCTCATCTTCTTCCTCTTTAAAGATATTCTCGTCAGAAACCTGCATCGATTTTAACCGGGTCGAGAGTTGGCGTAAATGAGCTAGCTTTTCTGCAAGGGACTCGAGTTCTTTTTGTTGAGGACGCGAAGGACGGCGTAAATGGGCCAAAAACTCCTCTTCTGTATCAAATTTCTCAGAAAAAGTGATGGAGGAGGGATTGGAGATTTCCGGAAGGTGAAGAAAACGGCGGATCGCCTGTGGCACTGTCGTGTAGATATCGCCACTCACTTCCGTCTCGATTTCAATTTTAGTGACCTGTTTTGGAGGGCGACCACGCTTAGGCCGCGGATTTAAAGCTTCGTTGGAGTAGTAACTTTTTGCCTTTGCAATGACAGTTTGCCGTGCGGTTTGAAGTTCTTTGGAAACCTTGGGATCAAATAGATGGAGTTTAAGTTGTTCAATAGTCTGTTTGGGCAGGTCGATATCTTCTTCGAAGACAAATTGAAAATTATGGGAGCGAAGCCATTCAATAATGCGGACTCTTGAACGTTCCTGATAGTATTGATGCCATTTTTCGAGTTCCGTTTCGTGGTCGTAGATAAACTCTAGAAAATGCTCTCTTGCCTCTTTCGATTGAATAATATCGAGAAGTTTTTCCTTTGTGTCGATGTCATAAACTTTTTCATGGACAAATCCTTCCATGATTTTTTTTGTCTCATAGAAAGTGAGTTTAGGCATGAGAAAATAGCTTTCGGGATGCGCGGAGAGCTCAACGTAGAGTTTATCGAGCTCTTCTTGGCTTTTATCGAGATCTACAAAAAGGATATACCCTTCGGTTTTATTGAGGTAAAAATCTCGTTCATCGTCCGATTTTGCAAAGGCGTCCATCAGTCGAACGACGCGCAAAATGAGGGGGGTTTGTGCAATGTTTTCTGCCATAAAGAAAGATTATACCTGAATCAACTATAAATAAAGCCATGGAAAGTTTGCTTAGCAGGCCCAATAAGAGCAAGATCAAAAAAATGGTCTCCTTTGCTTTTAAAAAATAAAGTTAAAATGTCACCACTTCGGACGGCAATCTGTAAAGGAGCTTGAAGAGAAAAACAAAGGGCAGCAGCCAGGCCTGTGGCCATGACCCCTGTACCACAGGCAAGGGTTTCTCCTTCTACCCCCTTCTCGAAAGTGCGAACCGACAGGCGATTTCCGCCTAGATGGGAGGCAAAATTGACATTGGTCCTTTGGGGAGCAAAAAGAGGATGGAAAGAGAGTTCTCTACCCCACGTTTCAATGGGAAGGCCTTCAAGAGAAGGCAGAAAAAGGACCGTATGAGGAGTACCAGTATTAAGGTAATAGAGCCCCTGGGAGCCATGAGAAGTCGAAATAGAGAAATATTTAATTGAGTCGACAATGCCCGACATGCGTGTTAAAATTCCTCCCTCCACAATCGAGCAGTGGTAAGGGCCAAAAGAAGTCGCCCCCGTCTCAATGAAAAACTCTTTTTCTTTCTGACCCAGTTCTTCTAAAAAAAGAACCAGGGCCCGCAGACCATTGCCACACATCGTGGCCTCCTGCCCATCGGGATTGAAAATGCGCATCCGATAATCGCACGTCACCCCTTTTTCGAGCAGAATGATGCCGTCGGCACCTATCCCATGGCGTCGATGGGTAAGCGAAGATATAAGCTCTTTGTTTTCAGCAGGAAAAAATCTTTTTCGGTTGTCGATTAATATAAAATCATTGCCCGCAGCGGAATATTTAGAAAAAGGAATTCTACTCAATTTCGGAATACGAAGAGACAATGCGATCGAGCAATCCAATATTCAGTGCCTCTTTTGCCCCTAGCCAAGTATCTCTATCGATCATCTTTTCAATTTCAGAAGCACTCTTTTTTGTTGCTTCTGAGTAAATGTCGATGATGATGCTTTTCATCTTCAAGATTTCTTTTGCTTGGATGCTAAGATCAGTTGCTTGTCCCTGCACGACCCCTGAAAGAGAGGGTTGGTGGATCATAAAACGGGCGTTAGGAGTGGCAA
>JBIOXR010000035.1:0-22384 GCA_044869735.1 Chlamydiales bacterium | reverse complement strand
GAGCAACTTACGACGTTGCCCTACGAGCTTTAATAAAGAGAGCCTCGAATTGTGATCTTTGGGGTTAAGTTTAAGGTGTTCGGTGAGTTCTGCGATCCGCTCAGTTAAAATGGCAATTTGAACATCTGCTGAACCAGTATCTTTTTCGTGTAGCTGAAACTTCTTGGTGATTTCTTCTTTTGTCCCTTTGTCTAAAGACATCTATATTCTCCTGCCATGGTAATTTAACTATCCATTATACCTGAAATTGCGTTAACAAGCAAGAGCCGAAAATCTTTCTCAAACATTATACCATTTGGTATTACATCGATTGGTTTTGTGCTTGGACCATAAAAAGAAATCCCTCTCATCCAACTTGAAAAAAGGAGGGCCTCGTGATAACGTTGCCGCATTAAGCAGAATAGGACGATAGCAAATGATCAAAGACATGGATTACCAGCAAAAATTTTCCTTTCTAAGTCGGTGGTTGGGATCGATCATCGAATTGGTTAGGAAAGATTTGAAAAATGAGCATTGGAAGGTAGACAAAGGTTTTTGTAATAAAAATTTTTTAGGTAAAAATCCCAATCTCATTTCTACCGAAGAGCTAGTAGCCATCTACTCCAAAGAGGTCACCGAAGGTAATATTGGACTTGCCGAGTTTATAGCCAATCGATGGATACTCAAAAACACTGAAGTATATGAATTCTTTGAAACAGAGTTAAATAAGATCTCTCCCGACTTTGATAAAATCAATCAAATCGATGCAAAAGCAGCCAAGCAAATGATGGCCGAATCGGTAGAGCTCTTTGGATGGAGGCGCACTTTTCTCTTTTCGGTGCTCAATTCTGTTGCATTTCCCGAAGAGTTGTTCCAGGAACTTCACTGCCATGCCGAAGAAGAAGAAAAGGAGATCTCTGCCCAAGAATTCGAAAAAGAGAATACCCGCTCTTTAGAGCACTTGGCACGCAGACACGAAAGAGAGAAAAAAGCTTTGATCGATCGTTTTGAAAAAAAGCTTTTAGGTATGCAAAAAAAATACCATCGCGACATCTCTTCCCTTCAAAAGAAGATTGATGAGTTGAAAAACAGTCCTCTCCAATAGTTTCATGGAATCTCCGGACAACTTTTTCATGCAACAAGCGCTAAGAGAAGCGCAGAAGGCTTTTGAAGCTGGGGAGGTCCCTGTGGGAGCCCTTCTCGTCTTTGAGGGAAGGGTGATAGCAAAAGGGCATAACCAGGTAGAGCTTTTGCAAGATGCCACAGCGCACGCGGAGATGTTGACATTGACTATGGGGGCCTCGCATTTGCAGAATTGGAGGTTGCTCCATACAACTCTTTACTGCACGATTGAACCGTGTGCGATGTGTGCTGGAGCGATGTTCTTATCGCGTATTCAAAGGATCGTTTTTGGAGCTGCTGATTTAAGGCACGGAGCTTGCGGTAGTTTTTTTGATCTATTCTCACTTCCTCATCCCACCCATCGAATCGAAGTGACGCGAGGAGTGATGGAGCAGGAGGCAAGCTCGTTACTGCGACAATTTTTCCAGAAGAGGAGAGAAGAAAATAGGACCAATGAGGGAAAAAATAGTACAAATGATTGAAGAGATGGCGGAGTGGCAAAAGGAAAAACTATTTCGTTTGGGAAGAGAAATAGTTCCTTATCTTACGGATGAAGATCTTTTACAACCGATGGATTACCCGCAAATCGAGAATAATCCCCATTTTCGGTACGAAGAGGGAGTGCTCGATGGGATACGAAGCGTCCAAATGGCCCTTTTTGCCTTGTTAAAAGAGGAGGACGATTCTCATGTTAAACCCTCTTTATAAAGGGCAATCACTCGCTCTTTTGACCGATTTTTACGAAATCACGATGGCCTATGCCTATTGGAAGAAAAAAATGGCCGATGATGAGGCGGTATTTCATCTTTTTTTCCGCCGCCCCCCTTTCAATGGGGGTTTTTGCATCTATGCTGGATTGCAAGGAGTGATCGAGTATCTCAAGAATTGGCGCTTTGATCGCTCCGATCTCGATTACCTCAAGACAATTCAAGGAGAAAATGGTACTCCACTGTTTGAAAAGGAGTTTTTAGATTACCTTGGATCCTTAAAGTTCTCACTCGATCTCGACGCTCCACGAGAAGGGGAGATCGTCTTTCCTTTCGAGCCGCTCATTCGCGTCAAAGGGCCGATCATCCAATGCCAGCTCCTTGAAAGCCCTTTGCTCACGCTTACTAATTTCTCCACTCTGATTGCCACAAAAGCTGCCCGTATACGCCTCGCTGCGAAAGGCGATCCCATCATAGAATTTGGCTTAAGACGAGCTCAAGGAATCGATGGAGCGATCACGGCGACTCGATCAGCTTTTATTGGTGGTTGTAGTGCTACCTCCAATGTATTTGGAGGGAAGACACTGGGGATCCCTATAAAAGGGACTCATGCACATAGTTGGGTCATGGCATTTGAAAGCGAGCTCGATTCATTTCAAGCCTATGCGGAGGTACTTCCCAGTAATTGCGTATTTCTCGTCGATACCTACGACTCTTTAGAAGGAGTAAGAAATGCCATTAAGGTAGGCAAATGGCTCCGACAACAAGGAAGAGAACTCCTCGGTATCCGCCTCGATTCAGGCGATCTTGCCTATTTAAGTATAGAGAGTAGAAAAATGCTCGACGAGGCAGGTTTTTCCAACGCAAAAATTTTAGCCAGCAATGAGCTCGATGAAACCATCATTGCCGATCTCAAAAATCAAGGAGCACAAATTGCCGTTTGGGGTGTAGGCACCCACCTTGTGACTGGACACACCCAACCTGCCCTCGACGGAGTTTATAAACTGTCGGCTTATAGAAAAAAAGGAGAGAAAAACTGGAAGTACAAGTTGAAACTCTCCGAAAAAATGACGAAAATATCGAATCCGGGCATTTTGCAGGTCAGACGCTACCATAATCATGGTGGTTATATCGCCGATGCGATGTACGATGAAGGTACCGATCTCTCGGAGGGGTGTAGAATCATCGATCCTTTTGATTCCACCAGACAGCGTCGGCTCGAAAAGGGGTTGCAATATCGCGATCTCCTCGTCCCTATCTTTCGCAAAGGGAATTATGTGTATGAAGAACCCTCCCTCATCGATACTCAGAAATTCGCGCTTGGGGAGCTTGAAAAATTTGACAAAAGTATTAAGAGGATTATTAATCCCCATATTTACCCCGTTGGCATGGAGCAATCGCTCTATAATTTAAAAATCGATTTAGTGAAGCAAATCAGGAAAAGCCTCAGAAAGGAAGTGTAAATGGCCAGAGCTTTATTAATCGTAGACGTGCAAAATGATTTTCTCCCAGGGGGAGCGTTAGCCGTAAAAGAAGGTGATGAGGTGATCCCGGTGATCAACCTCCTTTTGGAAAATTTCGACATTGTATTGGCTACAAAAGATTGGCATCCAAAAGATCACATCAGTTTTGCTTCTCACCATAAGAGAAAACCATATGAAGTTGTAGAGGTCAAAGGACGTAGACAAGAGTTGTGGCCCGATCATTGTATACAGGGATCAAAGGGAGCCGAATTCTCCAAAGAACTGGATACGCACAAAATCCGGAAGATTTTTTACAAAGGGATTGATCAGGGGGTCGATAGCTATAGTGCTTTTTTCGATAATGCCCATCTTCGATCGACGGGCCTTGCCGGTTATCTCAATGAACATGGCATCGATGAGATCTTTATCGTAGGTCTTGCCACCGATTACTGTGTCAAATATTCGGTGGAAGATGCCGTTAAGTTGGGTAAAAAGATCACAGTTGTCATCGATGCATGTCGCGGAGTTGAGGTGAAGCCAGGAGACATCGATCGAGCCATCGCTGAGATGGAACAGTTGGGAGCCCAGATTGTAACAAGCCAAGAAATTAAGCCGGACGAATAACCGTTTCCTTCATTTGCAGATCGGTCTGCAAAATGCCAATCATCGCGACGATTTGAGGATGAAGTGTGTTATCCTCATACACTTTGACATGCCAAAAATCATCTTTCCCAAAAATGTGAAAATAAGGCCTTAAATAGGTAAGAAGTTCTTCTCCTTCTAGGTTATAAAGTGTAAATCGGGTCCCTAGCCAATTTAAGTCGCCGTAAGCAAGCAGACGTTTAGTAGGGCTTAAAACCTCGAAAGAGGGAGGAAGGAGGACAGAACGGTGGTATCGAATAATAGCTAGCGATTCGTTCTCTGCAGAGAAGACCCGCATATGGGAAATTGAAGAGAAGTAGGCAGCTCGCGCAGAACATGTTTTTTTCCCTTCGCTGTCATAACAAGTGAATAACAAAACGCAATTGTCTTGTTGGCGCTTCACTTCGGCAAATGGAGCCTCTCCTTCTTCAGCTAAAAAATAGCTCATTTCCTTTGTAAAAACCTGGGGTTTTTCAATGACAAAATGAGAGGGCAAAGAAAGAACAAAAAGAAGGAGTAAAGAAAACATTCAAAAAATTTTAACTACTCTCCCTTTTTTTACAACCAAAAAGAGCGGTTATGGATCGCTTTGCTCACTGACCGGGTTAAAACTCCCAATGTTTTGTATTGCGCGTACAACCCAGCGCTAGTCCATGTTGATTAGCCTCTTCTAGTGTAGAAAAAGGCTCGATCACAAGGCGAGGAGGATGTAGTTTATTAGAGCTTGAAAAACGGATGACCTCTCCGTTAGGTCTATAGAAAATGCGGTAATGTTTGTCCTTGCCATTTTGGACTTCGATGATACCGAATTCATTTTTTTGTAAAAAACCAGAAAGAGGAAAAGCCGTATGGAAAGTTCTATTTGTTAAAGAACAATTAAAGATAAGAGGTTTGGGTTTCTTTTTAGGCTTTAGTCTTAAAAATAAGAGGGCAAGGCCAACTGTATCTAAGATGGCCCCAAAGAGTAACACAGGCGGGCCTAGGAACATCCCAATTTCAGGAAAGGGAAAATAGAGGCCAGAAGTAAGATAGGCTCCTACAAGTAAAGTAAGAGTACCGGCGATCAATTGAATCGCTAGACCACTTCCTATGAGGAGAGACTTTGAATGATTAATTGGAGGACAATTCATTTTTATTATTACTTTTATTTTTAATTATATAATTAAAGTATTAAGTAATAATAAAGAGAAATAAAAAACCCTCCTAAAGGAGGGTTTTTTTCTATTATCGGAACTCTTCTCTTGTCATCGTCGTTAAATCTTGCAGTAGAGAAGCTCCTTCCTGGGCCGACTGCTGGCTATTATTCACCGACGTATTGGCATTCGTCGAGTACATTTGAGCCTGCTGGCGTAGGATAGTCTCACTGCTCGTCTCATTATCGATCATCTTTTGGATCTGCTGGTTTTGAGCTTGGACAGTAGGAATGTAGGTTGAGTCTTTATCTTTCGGGTTGATCTGAATGTAGTTAATACTCGATATCTCGTTATTGATTCTCTCTTGTAAGTTGGCATTTTCATTCAATTCGTTCGATTGGTTTTGCGCTGTTTGCTGTTCGATGGAAACCGATTGCTTCATATAATACCAAGCAAGAAAGATGGGATCAATACTATCAGTATTGAACTCAACACTTTTGTTATTTTGAACCGGTTGATTTTTAATATTTTTATTAAATAATACTTGTTCCATATTTTTTAGCCTAAATTTTGTTTATTTGTTATTCTTAAAGAGACTTGCTCTAATATATTTATTAAATTGCTTCCTTCTTGTACGAGCTGAAGCATATTTTGCCCTTTGGTGCTTACCGAAGTAGACTGCATCTGGAATTGTTGTCTCAAAATCACAACGACATCTTCGTCTTGGTTTTGAATCTTGCTCAATTGCTGGTTCTCCGTCTGAATAGCAGAGACTTCGGCAGAATTTACGTTAACCATTATATCAACACCATGCTCGCGTTTTTTCTTCTGTACGAGAGGAGGAATAGGATTGAGAACGATCGAGTTAATCTCATCGGCCATCTGGTTTTGGGCTTTGGTATTGGCATGAAGATTATCCACGACAGCTTGAATCCCTTGTTGCTGAGTGTTTACCCCTTGCAAAATGAGGTACCAAGCAATAAAAAGAGGATCGAGCTTTTGGCTCTTAGCAGAGTGCTTTTTCTCTACTAAAGAAGTACTATTTGTTGGAACTATGTTCATTATTATTCCTATTTAATTAGTTTGATTTTATAATGCTATTAATTAATTTAAATACAACTCCTAAAGTGCCCATATAGGCGCTCTCTTCTGCCGAATCTTGGAGAGTCATCGTAACGTTTGAGTTAGCTTGTGCGTATTCGAGCTGAGAACCTTGTCTAGCACCCATTAGAAGAGAGTTCAATCTTTGCTTCTCGTTACTTACGTGTAAGTTAAAAGTTTCCACTTCGCTAATCTCTTCTTGAGTTACATTCCCCGAAGGAAGTTCGGCATATTTCAAATTGCCAATTTCTTTATCGATATCTACTTGGCTATCGGAGAAGATATTTAAGTCTTTTGCTTCGACTCCCACGGTCTCTTGACGAATCAACATCGAATTGAGAAGAAGAGTGAATACTAAGTAATAGACCTCTTCCCCTTTACTTGCCTGAGGGGAGGCTTCCTTTCCAGCAGAAGCTTTAACAGTTAAATGGTCGCTCATTTATTACCTTTTATTACCTTTGTTTTATTTAATAAATTAAATATTCACTTATTATATCAAATAAATTCTTTAATTTCAAGGACTTTCAATTAATTATTTTAATTTTTAAGTGAGAGAGTAGAGGGGGATATTTCTAAGTGAATAGACTATCTTGAATATTCTATAATTATAGCATCTAAAGGATTAAATATCAAGTATTTCTTTTAAAATTTCGGCTATATGGAGGGCCTTTCTCCCCGTCCCGTGGGAGATCTGATTCCTACAAGAGAACCCATTGGCCACCACGACTGCCTCAGGGGAAGCTTTAATACTAGGAAAAAGAAGGTGTTCTCCTATCTTTATCGACATTTCATAATGTTCTTTTTCATATCCAAAAGAACCGGCTAACCCACAACATCCCGAGGGGATCTCTACCATCCTAGGGAAGGAATGTTTTTCTTTTAATAAAGCCTTTTCATGGCAATGGCGATGGTAAAGAATGGGGGAATGATAGGTTTTGAAAGAGAGGTTCTCTCGTCCCATAAAATAATCCCAAGGAAGACATAAAGAACTCATTTTCTTAACTTTTTCTTTATTTATCAAAGAAGGAAAATCGTCTCGCAAAGTAAAAAGGCAGCTCGGTTCTAACCCAAGAAGAGGAATGTTTTGGTCGATATAAGGGTCGAGAATTTCGAGCAAGGAAAGAGCTTTTTTACGAGCTTGAGGAAGAAGCCCTTTAGAAATTAAGGGGCGACCACAACAATGCCAAGGTGGAATGATGACCTCGTATCCAAGTTCTTCTAAAAGAGTGGCGGCAGCAAGACCAATCGAGGGTTCATAGAATTGTGTAAAGGTATCGTTAAAGAGAACGACTTTTTTTCCTCCTTTTTTTTGTCCTCGCCATAAAGAAGAAAAGGAATGGGGAGCTAAGGAGGGTAAAGTTCTTTGTGGCGCAATCCCTAGAAGGCGCTTAGAAAGAGAGCCATTTTGAAGCCAGTAACCGAAGGGTCCTAATTTAGAGCCCCACTTAGATAAAAAGGCAATATTCCCAAAAAGCCAGCTACGTAGGGGAATTCCCTTTTCTTTCTGCCGATGGTAGAGAACCTCTGATTTGATTTTTGCCATATCGACTTGAGAGGGACACTCTGTTTTACACCCTTTGCATTCAAGGCAATAATCGAGGACATCGTGGATGCCGTCTTGGGTGAGTTCCGACATCTCCATTTTTCCATAGACGAGGGATTGTAGAACTTGAGCCCTAGCACGAGTGGTATATCTTTCGTCTTGTGTCACTTGATAGGAGGGGCACATAATCCCATCTAGCTTGCGACACTCACCATTGCCATTACAGAGGCTTACGGAGAGCGCAAAACCTCCCTCTGGCGAGAAATCAAGGAAAGTGGGTATCTCTTTTATTTTAGTGGTAGGGTTGAGTCGTAAATTTTCTAAGGGTGAGGGAGCTGCGGTGATTTTTCCCGGGTTCATGATATGGAGTGGATCGAAGGCCTGTTTTACTTGAAGAAAAAGATCGTAAATCTTACTACCAAACATTTTAGGATGGAGCCAGGAACGGACGAGCCCATTCCCGTGTTCCGACGATAAGACCCCCTCTTCTTCACGAAGAAGGGTGGAGAGATCGTCCATCATTTTTTTCACGAGATGGAGCTCCTCATCTTGCCGAAGGTCAAAGTAGGGTCTGAGATGCAGGCATCCTTCGCCCAAATGACCATAAAGGACAATTTTCTTTCTATGTAGGTGGAAATAGGAGGTGAGTTTGCCCACAAATTCGGACAATTTCTCTAAGGGGACTGCCATATCTTCTAGAAAAGCAATGGCCCTGCTATAGCTCCTTCTCGAAAGAAGAAGGCCCAATCCTCCTTTTCTCAATGCCCAGAATGTTTTTCTTTGCTCCCCCTCAGGCAAAGGTATTGTTTGTTTAAAGAAGTGGCAGAGTTCTCTTAGTTTTTGTTCACTCTCTTTCCCTTCAAATTCTATGGCTACAAATGGGTGGTGGCTGGGGAAAAGATCCATTTTGCCCACAAGAGAAGGGGAGAGCCTCCCCATGGCAATGATCTCCTCACTAATGAGTTCGCAGGAAAAAGGGGTAAAAGCTAATAAATTAGGTAATTGTTGAAGGCAAGCTTCGATAGATGGAAAAGGAATGATCGCAAGTGTCGTTTGCTCGGGCAATGGTTGAAGAGCGACTTTGATTTTTGTGAGAATGCCAAGGGTCCCTTCAGAACCAGCGATGAGTTTAGGTATAGCCACTGGAGTTTCCAGCAGACTATCGAGATTATAGCCCGAAGCTCTTCGCTTTATTTTGGGAAATTGGCTTTCAATTAGATTGCGATGAGAAGCTACTTTTTTCAATACTTCAAAGATCCCACCCTCTTTTTTTTCGAAATCAGACCTCGAAAGAGAACCACATAGCATTGTCTCTCCATTAGATAAGAGGAGTTCGAGTTCTAAGAGACTTTGACCCATATTGCCATAGTGGAGACTGTGAATGCCTGCAGCATTGGCGCCTACCATTCCTCCCATAGTAGCCCGATTGCCCGTGGAGGTATCAGGGCCTAAACGGAGCCCATACGTACCTGCTGCTCGATTTAATTCGTCTTGCAATAGACCCGGTTCGACAATGGCGTATTTCTCACGAGAGTTGATCTCTAAGATGCGATTGAAATATTTCGACATGTCGATGATGAGCCCTTTCCCCAAACATCCTCCGGCAATTCCAGTTCCTCCTCCGCGTGGTGTCACGGGAATATTATGAGAAGAGGCAAAGGAGATGCCTTTTTTAATATCATCTGCCGTTTTTGGTAAGAGGACAGCCAAAGGAGTCATTTCATAGAGAGAGGCATCGACACTGTAGATCTGTTGGCTCATCAGATCAGACCGGAGGTCGCCTTGAATCTCGCGTTGCAGCTCTTCCCACATGGCTTCTCTTTTTATCCTTATTAGGAATTATTTTAATAAGAAAAAAAGCAGACAAATAATGGTGTAATGGTGTAACATTACAAAAGAACATACAAGAGGTCTAATGAAGAAAGAACCCCTAGAAGATGGGTGGCATTCCTTTTTGAAACTTTGTGCCAAAATCGATAACCTGGATCTTTTAGATGCTTTCTTTGAGTTGTTTCTCACCATCGAAGAGAGGGAGACTCTAGCTTCGCGCATGTTGATTATAAGGGATTTAGTGGAAAAGCGTAAGACACAGCGAGAAATTGCCGAAGAACACCGCGTGAGCATTTCACAGATCACGCGCGGATCGAATGCGCTTAAAACCATTGGTCCCAAATTGGAAAAATTTTTAGAAAAATCGCTAGATCGATGAATAGTACAAGTTGTTGTCGCAAGACACCTTTCTTCCTCACCTCTCTTTGGTGGGCTTTCGCCCATTAATTATCCCTCCCTCAATTTTTTAAAACTTTAACTTAGAAAAACTTATGAGAATTGCATTATCCAAAGAAGGGAGCACTGTTAGTGCTGCATTTTTAATCACAGGCTGTTGTATCGGTGCCGGGATGATCGGCCTCCCGGTCAAAAGCGCATTGGCGGGGTTTCTACCTACTTCAATTGCGATGGCTATTTGTTACTTTTTTGCTACTGCCACTGGTTTACTTATCCTCGAAGCAACCTTATGGTTCGATCGGCGGGTGAACTTGATTTCCCTTGCTGAATTTGGTCTTGGAAGAGGTGGAAAAATAGCCACTTGGTCCTTGTTCCTTTTCCTCTTCTACTGTTTATTCGTTGCCTATATCGATGGGGGAGGCGAGATGTTCACAACCCTCCTTTCCGCCGCTTTGCACAAGCAAGTGCCCCGATTGGCGGGTATTTTATCTTTGCTCTTGCTCGTGGGTGGGATTGCTTATGCAGGCACCCGGGTGGTGAGCATTTTCAACCGTGTATTTTTACTTGTGCTCATCGTCTCTTATTTAGCTTTGGTGGTTTCTGCACTGCCGCACATTAACGCGACGTCGTTACTCCACCATAACCTCTCGGCCTCCATTGCCACTTTGCCTATTTTGTTGATTTGTTTTGGCTACCAGAACCTCGTCCCCACTCTCATCTATTATGTGCGCAAAAATGTGGGAGGAATGCGCCTTGCGATCTTTATAGGCACCCTCATCCCTTTTCTCATCTATTCGTTATGGAATTTTTCTATTTTAGGGATCTTGCCCAATACCGGTTCTTCTTCGTTTACCCATTTGGTGAGCCAAACGGATAGAGTTGCCGATTTACTCCAACAAGCAGCTCATGCTCCCTCTGTCCTCTTTTTTGCGAAGACCTTTTCGTTCTTTGCAATTTTGATGCCATTTATTGCTAATGCTCTCTCTTTTAAGGACTTTTTAAAAGATGGATTGAAAATTGCCCACGAATCGAAATACGATCTTTTAGTTTATCTGTTAGTTTTTATACCTCCAGCTCTTCTTTCGTGTTTCCAGCCCCATCTCTTTTTAAAGGCTCTTCGTTTTGCAGGTGGATTTGCAGATGTGTTGTTGCTAGGAGTGATGCCGGTTCTCGTCATTTGGATTGGCCGCTATAGAAAGAAAATGGAAGGGCCTTACCGCGTAAGTGGAGGTAAGCCATTTCTTCTCACTGTTTTGCTTCTCTCAGTTGGATTTTTAATCACTACTCACCTTTTTAAATAAAATGGCGCATTCGATTTTTCAACTCCTTTTTACACAGCCTCATCTGACAAAACATGAGGCTGAAGACTTGATGGATCACTTCTTAGAGGAGGGCGATCCACATCAGACAGCGGCCCTTCTCGCTATTTTAAAATACCGTGGAGAGACAGTCGAAGAGGTAGAAGGGATGCTCGCTTCTTTACGAAAAAAAGCCCTTCCTACTCCCCTCGAGAATTTTGCTATGGACATTGTGGGAACGGGAGGAGATCTTGCCCACACGGTGAACATTTCAACGGGATCGGCTCTTTTGGCCGCCGCGTGCGGCATCCCTATCCTCAAGCTCGGAAACCGTTCGGTTTCGAGTCGTTGTGGCTCTGCCGACTTTCTAGAGGCACTGGGAATTGAGATTGAGCTCTATCCTAAGCAGCTTTTTCAGTGTTTACACGAAGTGGGGATTTCCTTTTTGTATGCTCCTTTTTATCACCCCGCGTTGAAAAAAATGGCGGCGGTGCGCAAGGGATTTCGCCTTCCGACGACTTTCAATATGTTAGGGCCTTTGTTACACCCAGCAAAAGTGGGCTATGCGTTGATAGGCGTGGGAAAAGAAGAGATGCTCCCTCTTCTTTGCGAGATCATCCAAAGAGAAACTCATCGAAAAAGAACTCTCGTTTTTCATGGTGGTGGTTTAGATGAATTAACGACGTTGGGTGTTATCACGGCTTACGACGTTACCCAAGGGAATATCGCCCCTCTAGAGATCGATCCAGCTCAATTGGGGTTTCGCCGTTGTGTTTTAGAAGAACTACAAGGTGGGGAAGCCAAGACAAACGCGGCAATTATAACAGAGGCGCTAGGGGGAAAGAAGGGGGCTGTGGCAGATACCTTAGTATTAAATGCAGGAGCGGCTCTGTGGATTTTTGGCAAGAAGGGAACTTTGCAAGAGGGCATTGAGAGAGCAAGAGAGGTGCAAATGAAAGGGAGAGCTTTAGAGGTTTTAGATCGCTGGAGGACCACTTCAAAAAAATTAAAGGAGGAATGTCTATGAACTACTTGTCGCGCATTCTAGAGGAAAAAAAACAAGAAATTGGTCCATTGATAGCAAGGAGATCTAAAAAATTGTTTTCCTCTGCTCTCAAGAGAAAAGAGTTGGCGGTGATTGCTGAAATAAAAAGGCGCTCTCCTTCCCAAGGAGAAATGGCGAAAATCGACGACCCCTTAATGTTGTCGCAAGAGTATTGTAAGGCTGGGGTAGCTGCCATTTCGATCCTGACGGACAAAAAGAATTTTGGAGGATCTTTAGAAGATCTTCGTCTTGTCGCTGAAGCGCAGTTGTCGATCCCTTTGCTGCGGAAAGATTTTATTTTCCATCCCATTCAGTTGGCCGAAGCGGCTTTTTTTGGTGCAGATGCAGTACTTCTCATCGTTGCTGCAGTGGGGAAAAACCTCAAATTTCTTCTGCAAGAAGCACATCATTTGGGACTGGAGGTATTAACTGAAGTCCATGATGAGCCGGAACTCGAGTTAGCTCTAAAAGCTGGTGCAGAGATCATTGGAGTGAACCATCGCAATTTAACTACATTTGAAGTCGATCTTTCCGTTTCAAAGAGGTTGCGACCTCATATCCCTTCTTCGATCATCACTGTAGCTGAGTCGGGTATCCAAACACTAAATCAAGCTAGAGAGATGAGAGAAATGGGCTTCGATGCCGTCTTGGTGGGGGAAGCGCTAGTTAAATCGAGGGCGCCAGCGCTTTTAATTGAGCAAATGAGAGGGCTCATATGAAAGTAAAAATTTGTGGATGCATGTTGCCTGAAGAGGCCTCCTATGCGGCTTCATTGGGAGCAGACTATATCGGCATCAATTTTGTCTCCTATTCAAAAAGGTATGTGACAGTAGAAAAGGGGAGAGAAATAGTACTAGCTGCAAGAGAGGGAGGGGCTGAGCCGGTAGGTGTTTTTGTCGATGAGGCCTGGGATGAAATTGTTTCGATCTGTGAAGTAACAGGGCTCAAATCAGTTCAACTCCATGGGAAAAAATCGCGAGCCGCTCTTCCATTTCTTTTGACAAAGTACGCCATCATCTACGCGATACCTCACGACTTTAAGCAGGCCTTGCCCGAAGAAGTTTTTCTTTTATTCGATGGATCTCAACCGGGAGGAGGGCGTCCTTTTTCTTGGGACTCTTTTATTCCCCCTCGGGGGCGCCATTGGATCCTTGCGGGAGGTTTAAATCCAGGCAATGTTGCAGCAGCTATTCGGCAACTCACCCCTTTTTGTGTCGATGTAGCGAGCGGAGTGGAGAGGCCAGGGAGCTTGCGTAAAGATCCCGTTTTAATAAAAGCATTTATTGAAGAGGCAAAGAGATGAAAAAACTTGTGTACCCCTATGGTGGTCAGTTTATTCCCGAAATTTTAGTGACAGCAGTAAAAGAATTGAGTGAAAAATGGGAGGAGATCAAAAGCGATGATAGTTTTAAAAAGGAGCTCGATTCCCTTTTCTCCCATTACTCCGGAAGGCCTACGCCTGTAACAGAAATAAAAAACTTTGCACATGCGATCGACGGCCCCCGGATTTTTTTAAAGCGAGAGGATCTGCTCCATACAGGAGCACATAAAATTAACAATGCTTTGGGTCAATGCCTATTAGCAAAAAAAATGGGAAAAAAACGGATCATTGCTGAGACAGGAGCGGGGCAACATGGCGTAGCAACAGCAACGGCCTGTGCCTATTTGGAATTGGAGTGTGTGATCTACATGGGAGCTGTCGATATCGAAAGGCAGAGGCCCAATGTGGAAAAAATGGAAGTGTTGGGAGCTAAGATAGCTTCCGTGTCTCAGGGATCGGCGACGCTAAAGGACGCCGTCAATGAGGCGCTACGCGACTGGTCGGCAAACGAAGCAAGCTCTCATTATTGCCTTGGCTCTGTGCTTGGCCCTCACCCTTACCCCGAAATCGTGAGAGCATTCCAGTCTGTCATCAGCCTTGAGTTGAAAGGCCAACTCCAGCAACTCATAGGAGGTCTTCCCGATCTTCTCCTTGCTTGTATTGGAGGTGGATCAAATGCGATAGGGTTTTTCCATCACTTTCTTCCTTTTAATCAGGTCCAACTTATTGGAGTTGAAGGAGGAGGCAAAGGGATAGCCTCGGGACACCATGCGGCTCGTTTTGCCACCGGTAGACCGGGTGTGTTACATGGTTGTCATACCTACCTATTGCAAGACGAAGAGGGGCAGGTGTTACCCACGCACTCGATCTCAGCAGGTCTCGACTACCCTGCAATTGGTCCTGACCATGCAATATTGTTTGAGTCAGAACGTGTTTCTTATACATCTGCCACTGATGAAGAGGCCCTTCATGCCTTTCATCTGTTGGCTCGCAAAGAGGGGATATTGGCTGCTTTAGAATCGAGCCATGCTTTGGCCCATCTCATAAAAATAGCTCCACAATTAGATAAAGAGAGCATTGTGGTCGTCAACCTTTCAGGTAGAGGCGACAAAGACTTAAAACAAATCAAGGAGAGTTTATATGGAAAATAGGATTGCGTGCGCATTTCAAACTCGCCCCCCTTTTATTGGTTATTTGACAGGAGGAGATGGTGGTGCCGATTACTCTGTTGCCTGTGCAGAAGCCCTTATTAGTGGGGGCGTCGATATTTTAGAGATAGGGCTTCCTTTCTCCGACCCCGTTGCAGATGGTCCTGTAATTGAAAAAGCACATAGAAGGGCATTGGAGCAGAAGACCACCTCTGCCACTCTGCTCGAAATTGGAAGGAGATTGAAGAAGAAGACAAATATCCCTTTGATTTTGTTTAGTTATTTTAATCCTCTGTTTCAAAAAGGGGTAACCTACTTGCAACAGCTCAAGGATTCGGGGTTCGATGCGCTTCTCGTCGTCGATTTGCCTGCTCCCCATGGAGTCGACCCCTTTTTTTCTTCCATAAAAAAAGCAGGGCTACTCCCCATCCTCCTCTCTACACCAGCGACGAGCAATGAACGACTCATAGAGATAGGAAAGAATGCGGAAGGTTTTCTCTACTATGTCTCTCAAAAAGGAACTACAGGAGTGAGGAGCCATCTCGCCTCCGATTTCTCTTCTCAAGTGGAGCGGATCCGCCAGCACATTTCGATCCCCATTGGAGCCGGTTTTGGCATCGCCGACCGCACTTCAGCGCGCCTTGCTTTGCAATCGGCCGATGGATTTGTCGTCGGTTCTGCTTTTGTGAAACTGATGGAAAGGCAAGCTGCTCCTGAAGAGTTAAGGCTTTTGGCTCAAACGATTGATCCAAGGGGAAAATCATGAGTCTGCAAGATGCCCAGGCTTACGACGCTTCTGATCCTTTAAAAGAGATTAGAAAGGAATTTCTACTTCCTGAAGGGGATGTTCTCTATTTTTGTACTAATTCCCTCGGATTACCGGCACGCAGAGCTGAGCCTCTCATAGAAGAGAATATAAAACTCTGGAAACAGTGGGGAGCCGAGGGGTGGTTTCATGGGGAATCGAATTGGTACACCTCAATCGACCCTCTTTTGCGTCGACCTCTAGCGCACATCTTGGGCTCGAAATACGATGAAGTAGTTGTGATGAATAGCCTCACGGTCAATTTGCATCTATTGCTCTACTCTTTTTACAACCCGTCATCAACGAGATATAAAATTTTGATGGAAGCCCCTTTTTTTCCTTCTGATCTCTATGCCATCAAGAGCCATCTTCAATTGCATGGACAGAATCCTGAAAAGGCTTTGATTTTGGTTGGACCTGGTCCAGAGGGATGCTTGGAAGAAGGAAAGATCGAACATATACTCGAACAACAAGGAGAGGCAATTGCTCTTGTCTTCCTCAATCCTGTTCACTACCTTACCGGCCAAGTGTTGGAGATGGAAAGAGTAGCCAAAGTGGCAAAAGAGAAGGGGTGCATCTTAGGATTAGACATCGCCCATGCAGCAGGGAATATCCCACTTTATCTCCATGCATGGGAAGTCGACTTTGCCGTGGGCTGTTCGTATAAATATTTATGCAGTGGACCTGGCGGACCGGGAATCGCCTATGTGCACGAAAAACATCATGAGAAATGTTTGCCACGTTTATCGGGATGGTGGGGTAATGACCCAAAGAAAAGGTTTCTGATGCATCTTCAACCCGAATTTCATCCGTTTGGTGGAGCGGCAAGCTGGCAGGTGAGCACACCTGGCGTGCTCGCTCTTTTACCACTCCTTGCCTCCTTAGAGATTTTCGAAAAAGTTGGCCTTGATAATTTGCGAAAAAAATCTCTATTGCAAACGAAGTTGTTACTGGAATTGCTTCGCCCTCTTTCATTTGACATCATTACTCCTCAAGAACCAGCACGTCGAGGCGCACAAATTTCATTGCGTATGCGCCAAAGTGGAGATGTAGTACAGCATCTAAAAAGAAAAGGGATCATTTGTGATTTTAGACCGCCCGACATCCTGCGTCTCACGCCTTCGCCTTTGTATACTACTTTTGAGGAGATTTATCGTCTTGTAGACACCCTCCTAGACATGACCCAAGAGATGAATTCCCGGCCGTAGCTCTTTGGGCAATGCAAGGGAAGCTGCTTGTTGTGAAGCCACAGGATAAGAGGCATAATCTGCGGCATAATAGGCACTGGGGTGGAAATTCCCGCTTCTTCCTAGACCTCCAAAAGGGGCTTCGCTAGAAGCCCCTGTCGTGGGGCAGTTCCAATTGATTACCCCAGCTTTTACTTGAAGTAAAAATTGCTCCCATAAAGAGGTGTTTTGGGTAAAAATTCCTGCTGTGAGGCCATAAGCTGTCCGGTTAGCCTCTTGGATGGCCTCTTCAAAATTGCGCACGCGAATCAGTTGAAGAAGAGGACCAAAACACTCTTCATCCGATCTATTTTTGATCTCTGTCACATCGATCAATCCAGGGGAAAGAAAAGGGGTATGCGGCGTGATAGAGCGCATTTCAACCACTATTTTTCCTCCCTCTTTTTGTTGGCGGCGTTGGTCGGCTAAGAGTTTTTCTGCGCTCTGCAATGAAATAACAGGACCCATGAAAGGTTCGGGGGAATCTGTGTAATGACCTACTTGAATGGATTTAATCATGGGGATAAGAACTTTGAGGAAAGCATCGCTCTGTTTTCCTTCGATCACAATGAGTCGGCGTGCTGCAGAACAGCGCTGTCCACTTGTCAAGTAACACGATAAGAGAGTGAGGTAGCTAGCCGCCTCGTTATCTGCCACATCGGCAATCACTAGTGGATTATTGCCTCCCATTTCCAGGACGAGAATTTTTCCTTCTCCGATTTGCTTTTTGAGTTGAGAACCCACTCTATAACTACCTGTGAAAAAAAGGCCATCGATAGAAGGATGTGACGAAAGATACTTCCCAGTTCTTTCTGCTCCTTGGAGCAAGTTAAATACTCCAGGAGGCAATCCAGCTTTTTCGAAACAAAGGGTAAGGGTTTCGGCAAAGAGGGGAGCTAGCTCGCTCCCTTTAAAAATGACCGTATTGCCTGCCAAGAGAGCGGGGATGAAATGACTCCCAGGCAAATGGCCGGGGAAATTAAAAGGGCCAAAAACGGCAATGGCCCCATGTGGTTTATGAAGAGTAGTAAGAGTGTAATTGGGATGGGCTTGGCTTCTTCTTCTGCATCTATCATTATAGGCTTCAATCGAAACGGGTATTTTTTTAGCAATGGCTTCAATCTCTTCTTTTGCTTCCCATAACGGTTTACCAGTGTCTAAGGAGAGCACCTGGGCTAAATCTTCTTTTTCCTTTAGTATGAGCTCCCTATATTGCATGAGATAATGGATTCTTTTGTCTTGAGGAAGAGCTCTCCAAGAAGGAAAGGCTTTTTTTGCTGCGGCCACGGCTCTATTAATTTCGTCTTCGGTGGCCTGTGCTCCTCTCCAGATCGTTTTTCCCGTACCAGGGTCGATCGAAAGAAAACTCTCCTGACTCTCTGGTTTTTGCCATTTCCCATCGATGAAAAAAGATCCTGTCATAATTTTAACACTCTGATTTCCTCTCCATTTTCCACTTTTAGCGCGTTAGCGATCTCTTTGGCGATGATAATTTTCTCCCCGCTACGTTGAAATTCTCCTAAACAGGCGCGAAAATCGAGACTCGTATTTGCAAAAAGGGCTTTGTGAGCCATTTTTATCTCTCCTATTTCAGCCGAGACGATGAAACTCTCTTTGATTGCTTGAATCTCATGTAAAGGGGCATAGACATGTGGCCCCCCATCGAGGAAATCGCGGTAGTGACTAATGCGAAATCCTTGTTCTTTGAGAAGAGTTAAAGCCGGTTCTGCCTCAGGGTGCACGCGTCCGATGGCCTCGGCCGCTTTTTTTGGTAGCAACCAAGGATAGAGAGGGTGGCGAGGAAAAATTTCACCAATCGATTCGGGATGCTTAATTCTCAACAAATTCGCTTCGTCAAAAGTCCTTTGGAGAAAGTGTTTTCCAACAGCGTTATAAAAGGGAGAGACTCCTTCTACAGAGAAACCTCTCATTTCTGCCACTACGTTTTGGGCAAATCTCTCTTTAAATGTCGCCATGAATAGAAAACGGGAAAAGGAGAGAAGTTTGCCGAGTCCTTTGTGGCGGTATTCACTTTCGAGGAAAAGCGTCCCGATTTCTGTAGGATTTTTTCTCGCTTTAATGAAGTGGAGAAGAGGAACATCTCGATCGAGCTTGAGAGAAGGAGAGTGTTGATGCTCATGAAGTAGATGATAGGCATAAAAAGGTTCGTTGATGCCTATTCTCGAAAGGATGGCTGAAATTCCCACCACTTGATGTGGCTCGACTTCGAGCACAAATAGGTAACTTTCAAAAAATGGTTGCGTGAGTTCGGCTTCAAATGAAAGGAGAGAGTGGGAGATTTTTTCCTTAAGGAAATCGGGGTCTTTGGCAAGAGTTGTGACTCCAAATCCTACTTCTTTGGTAAAAGTGTTGAGCTTTGCAAAATCGTCTTCACGTATGGGGCGTAAGGTGGGAATCACTACTTTTTAAGCGTCTCTTCTAAAATTTTAACTGCACCGTCAATATCTTCGAGTCGTACAGAGCCTATGGGAAGATGGAATCGAATGCGCGTGGGATGTGCCCCTCCGATAAATGCAATAAGTCCTGCTTCAAATAGAGCCTTTGCTAGCTCCACAGCTTTTTCTTGTTCTCCCTTGAAAGGGGTGAAGGCTATCATTGTTCCATAGCCAAAAGGACCTGAAATTTTTTTGGGATATTTTTTGGCAAGGCGCTGTAAGTGAGCAATAAAATGGTCTCTAAAACGGTTATTTTTCCCACGAGATCCAAAAAAAGAGTGCTTGATCAGGTAGTTTAAAACGGCTAAAGAGGTGTGGATAGCTCCTGTCGTAGAACTAAACGTCTGCGCAATCAGACCGGTACGTGGTTTGTAATCTTCAGTGAATAGGGTCGCGCAGGTATGGAGTAATTTGCCCACTGCCACGACATCGGCGTAAGGTTGCAGCTTGAAATGTTGAAAAGCAAAGAGATGATCGGTGCGTCCAAAGGTTTGCACTTCGTCGATAAAGATGGCGATTCCCTCTTTTTTTAATATTTCCATCAGGGCCGTAAAAAAACGATGAGAACCTGGATAATAGCCCGCTTCCCCTTGGATGAGTTCGAATGCCATGCAAGCATGTTGTTTGGGGTAGCGTCGCAGGTGTTTGTTTAAAGTTTCAACAGCTGTTTCAATGCTTCCTTCGGGATCTTTTTCATCATAGAAGGGGATGTAATCGATGGGGACATTGAGGGGGAGCCCTTCGCGGTAGTTTGGCTTATCGGTGATTTGAGCAAGAGTGAGCGTTCTACCCATGAAGCACCTATCAAACGCTAGGATCCTTGAAGCAGGAAATTTTTTCTGGAAGATGATTTTAAAGGCATTTTCGCACGCCATCGCTCCGGAGGTGGTGAGAAAACAGTGGGGAAGGCGAGAGTGATTACATAATAATTGCATTAGCTGCAAAGAATCGCGATTTTGCTGCAACGGGGTTTGCATCGCGCAATTTTGAATGCTTGCAGTGATAAGAGCCTCCATAATGGCAGGGTGCATATGGCCAAAATGGACGCCGATCCCCGAGATAAAATCGTATTTCACACTTCCATCTGCTAGTTCAACGAGAGCTCCATTTCCCGCACCGCTGCCTATATAGGGATACCATGGGGGAAAACTTCTATAGTCAGAAAGTTGTTTGAGCATTTTTGCATAAGAACTCTTCTTGCTTTTTTGAGGCGGAGATACCTTTGAGAGGGAACGCACGTGTTTTTCAACAGAGAGAAGAAGATCTTTTTTTGCCTTTTTCACACGAGGATCGTTTTCAATTTTTTCTGCAATAAGATCACTCACGAAGGCTCCTATTTGACTAATCTCACACTATCGATTTCGTTCTTCTTTTGACAAATATTTTTTCTTGACCTATGACTGGGTAACTTTATTTGGAGAGATTCATGGCTCGTTGTTTTCGCGAAAATAAGATTGAGAAGGTTGATATCGATTGGAATGCAATCAAGCCCGATGGAACCAAGCATGCCTGTTACATTTTAATCACCTGCGCCCATCCAAATGCAGAAGGAAAAATGAATGTCGAAATGACCTATGAAGGAGATGCCGCTCTTGCCTCTTACTTATTAGAAAATGCACAGAATTATCTAGAAGAAGGGGAAACATTTGCTTAAGCTCTCTGATCTCTCAACCTTATTTTCTCGTTGACGGAGAAGATTTTGAAATGTCATTGTAGTATCAAGAGTTGCTGTTGAGGTCGTGTGAGTTCCTCTTTTGAGTTTACAAATCAAAGAGAAAAACCGTTCCTATCTTTTTTTGCTCCTTTTTTTGCGCGCTTTTTACCGCAAGAAAGGGGAAAGCAGATTATTTTTTTTCAGCTTCTAGGGCCATTTTTTCTCTTTATAACCTCTCTTTTTGCCTTTCTTTACCTCGAGGATCTGGGAAGGTTCTTTCCTTTCGTCGGAGGATTGGGATTATACACAGTTGCTTTTGGCAGAAAATATGGCCTTGCCCTCATCTCGTTACTGGTTTCTCTAGCGCTATTTTTCCTCACTCGTTCACCCCATTTCCCCCTTTTCTCCCTTTTGGGAACGGGAGTAGCCGTTTTCTTGAGTTTTACCATCTCTTTTTTAGCTTCTGAGGAGAGTAGTGAGCTTTTAGTAGAGCTCGAAAACAAAACAACCAAAGAGAAACAACGCACGACAGAGATGTTTCAAGCTCTACTCAAAAAAGAAGAGGAGACCAAGTCTTTAGAACAGGAGCTAGAGCGTTGGAAAGAAGAGGCAGAGCAGAGAAAAATCGAAAATGTGAAGCAAGGGCAAAAACTCAAACTTCTCGAAGGGGAAGTAAAGAATTACATAGCTCAAAAAGAGACGCTCCTCAATGAATCTTTCGAAGCTAGAGCCAAGGAGCATGAAGCAGTGCTCTCTTCTAGAGAAACCCACCTCTATAGCAAATCTCTAGAAGAGAGAATAGAGACGCTAACGAAGCAGCTCGATGAAGCAAACCAGGCCGCACCTCCTATTCAAGACACAACTGCCCAAGCAAAAATCGTTCAACTCGAAGGAGTATTAAAACAACTCCGCAGCCAATTTGAAGAAAAAAAAGAGATCTTACATGCCACGCGCAAAGAATTGTTTGCCTCCACAGGCAAACTCCTTGCCGTCGAGAAAGAACGCCTCCTAACAGACCCCGATCTTTCCGAAATCACCGCTCTACATCAGCTCGTAGTTGAAGCAGAGCAAGAAAATGGAGAGCTGCACCAACTCATCGATCTCCTCGAATCCTTCATCCATCACCTTCTCAAGAAATAAGAACTCGCGGAGAGTAGTAGTAGGTGTATTGGTGGTGCTGTCGAAAGTGCCAGCCAAATCAGGAGTGAGCTAGCGGCCATTGAAACAGATTCAAATGCTTCTTAATCAACAGCTCATTGTTGGTTCTTTGTCATTGTAGATATCATCCCAATATTTATCAAATAAAGTCGGGATGTTCTCCCAGTAGATTTTCTCAGCCGCTATTTTATAACAATACGTTTGACTTGTTTCATATTCAGGCAAAAATCTCATCCACCAAATTTCGAAATTGACTACATTTGAATCTATGGAAAATCTATAAATTGTTCCCTCATCATAACCAGAGGGCAAATTAAATTCTTCTACTTGATTATCGTCTTCGACGATACTCTTTAT
>JBIOXR010000034.1:0-9254 GCA_044869735.1 Chlamydiales bacterium | reverse complement strand
TAATCGAGGAAACCACGATTTTTCTCCATTTCCAGATGTGGAAAAACTACGTGGGGATAGGGATGGTAATTTAAATGCTCTCAAGGGAAGAAAATGGGATGCTATCATCGATACCTCTGGCCATTTACCTAGAATCGTTGAAGCATCTTCTGAGATATTAATCGATGCAACAAATCACTATACGTTTGTATCTACCATCGGAGTTTATGCAAACTTCGACCATTTGGGAATTACTGAAGAATACCCTGTAGCGGTATTAGATCGCCCAATGGAAGAAATAACCGAAAAAACTTATGGAGCACTCAAAGCTAGCTGTGAGGAAGTTATTCAAAACTATTTTCCAAGCCGATGTTTGATCGTGCGGCCTGGATTAATTGTTGGACCAGGGGATCCAACAGGTCGATTTACTTATTGGCCCAGACGAGTGAAAGAGGGCGGAGATATTTTAGCCCCAGGGGAACCTACGCAAAATATCCAATTTATCGATGTTCGTGATCTTGCTGCATGGATCGTGGATCAAGTCGAGCAGCAAGCTACAGGCATATACAATGTGACAGGAAAGCCTATTCCTTTCAAAACATTGCTCGAAGAGTGCCAAAAAGTGACACAAACCGATGCTAAATTCCATTGGGTAAGCGAAGAGTTTCTGATCAAACATCAAATACAAGATTGGGAAGAGATTCCCTTATGGCTTTCAACCCAGCGAAATATGCCGGGCTTCTTAAACGTAAGCATCGATAAAGCTTCTGCATCGGGCTTAACCTTGCGTCCTCTTGTCGATACAATCACTGCTATTTTAAAATGTGATGATCAAGGAATCAATCCACAGGCGGGCATGAATCGCGAAAAAGAACAAGCGCTTCTTCAATTGTGGCTTCTGTCGGAGCCCTGCAATCCCATCGACCTTGCCCCTGATTAGAGCCCCCATCGAGGCAGCTAATAAAGATATTCATTATCTTCTTCTAAAATACTGCATCGGAAGAAACAAATTGTCGTAGGTAGCGTGAATAATCTAAGATTCTTCCAGGAAAACCTAATTCTTGTGCTGCCTCATTAAGAGCTCTCTCTTCGCGTTCCATTGCTTTTGGGTCGTTCATGTCCCAGACAACTTGCACCATTTCATATCTCCCTTGATTATCTTGAGTGATGAAATCTATTTCATAACCATTAGCTGTCTGATAATAGAATATTTTTTTTCCTTCTCGACGCAAGTCTAAATAGACTTGATTCTCTAAAAGTTTTCCAAAATTCTCTGATAAGTTGAAGGTGTTTGCAAGTATTAATCCATTATCAATTGCATATATTTTTCTTGGCGTAGTTTGCATATGACGAAGTGATTCAGTAAAGATGGGCACTGTAAAAATAAGAAAAGCATCTTCAAGATAATTGAGATATGAATATAAAGTATCTTTACCAACTTTATATCCCTGACTTTTGATATCATTATAAAATTTATTAACGGAAAAAGGAGATGAAACGTTTTTTAATAAAAATTGAATGAAATATTTCATGAGGGATATATTGCTAATTTGATGTCTTTCAATAATATCTCTAAAGACAACTGTTTCAACGTAACTTTGCAAAGTTTCTAGGTGTTCATTGGGAGGCATTGATTGAACACCTGGGAATCCACCCGTATGAAAGTATTTCAATAAATAACTTCGATGATAATCGAGAGCTTTTTGTCCAAATGGTTTCGACGGATGCTCCTGCTTGTGAGCCGTTAAATATTCCAAATAACTATAAGGTAAAATCTCGATGGATAAAGAACGACCGCGCAACGAGGTAGCAATTTCTTTGCTGAGTAATTTCGCAGAGGAACCTGTCACGTAAATTTGAACATTTTTTGTATCAAGCATCCTTCTTAAGACAAGGGCCCACCCTTCCACATTTTGCACTTCATCTAAAAATAGAT
Organism: Chlamydiales bacterium; assembly: GCA_044869735.1. GTDB lineage: Bacteria > Chlamydiota > Chlamydiia > Chlamydiales > JAAKFR01 > JBIOXR01. Next base: position 7,339 of record JBIOXR010000034.1, on the reverse strand, counting down.
AGCAGCAGCGGTTGTGATTTTCAGGATATAGGGTATACCAAGTATCTATCAGTTGCCCCATGGCTTTATGATCCATGGGTAAAATTCTGTCATCTTCAAAATTGAGATACAAAATTCTGTTTAGATCTAGCTTTTCAGACAATAATTCTCGGATAGTTTGGAATAAAAAATAAGTTTTTCCCGAACGCCTCATACCTATGGCGACTTTGATGAGTTTTTCACCTTCAGGAAACTTATAAATACGAGGTGTGCTTTGCTCTGTTAAAGAAAGTGCTGAATGAAATTCTTCCTGTAACGTTTGTAATATTGATTCCACTCTCCTATCCTCCTATATAAGATAGATTTTAACATTTTCTGTCCTTTTAGAGAAGGATAGATTTTCCTAGGACGAGGGAACTAATTTCTTAAGTTATTATTTTAATAGTTCGACGACTCCTGATTCTAGATGGTAGTAGCCGGCGTAAACCTCAAGGTCTTTATTGGCAACATGCCTTTGAATCACTGGAGTTTTTAGTAAATAGTCTTTCATTCGTATGGCATTGGCTTTGATGGAAGCTTCCAATAGATTGGAGGGATTCTTTTTTCTAGCCACCTGAACTGCAGGTTGAATTAACTCTGCAACGTTTTCAATATCCTGGACCGTGCCGTTAATCACTGCTGCTACAGCTCCACAATTTTCATGGCCTAAGACGAGGATTATGGATGAGTGTAAATGGAGCACTGAGTACTCAATGCTATCGAGCTCTAGAGGTCCGATGACATTCCCGGCTACGCGGACAACAAAAAGATCTCCCACACCTTGATCAAAAACAATTTCGGGAGATACACGAGAATCTGCACAGCCTACGATGGTAGCAAAAGGTTCTTGCATAGAAACAATCGCCTGACGCCTTTCTAGTGTACGATTGGGATGTTGAAGATCGTCTTGAACATACCTTTCATTCCCCTGCATCAAGCGATCTAATCCTTCTTGCGCTTCTACAAGAGAGCCCACGAATATAAGCAAGGCAAACAAGATTTTATGCATAAATACTCAAATAATTTAATTATAACATTTTTTCAAGTAATTCTATTATGGTATAGCTTAACTTAATGAGGTGAGCGAGATGAAAATTATTGTCGTTGGCGGTACCGGACTCATAGGATCAAAATTAATAAAAAAACTAAGCGATAAAGGACACGAAGCGATAGCAGCTTCACCGTCTACTGGTGTCAATGCTCTAACAGGAGAAGGTCTTGACAGTGCATTAGAAGGGGCAAATGTAGTTGTAGATGTAGCAAACTCTCCTTCGTTTGAAGATAAAGCTGTTTTAGCATTCTTTGAGACATCGAGTCGCAAACTTCTTAAGGCAGAGAAGGCAGCGGGTGTTAGTCATCATATCGCCTTATCTGTTGTAGGCGCCGATCTTCTTCCAGAGAGTGGGTATCTTCGCGCGAAGCTTGCTCAGGAACACCTCATCCAATCGTCTCTTATTCCCTACACCATTGTTAGAGCAACTCAATTTTTCGAATTTTTAAGTAGTATCGTCGAAACAAGCACCACATGTGAAACAGTACATGTACCCAACGCCTTCATCCAACCGATAGCTTCCGATGATGTCGCAGAAGCCTTGTTTCAAGTCGCATTGGAAAAACCAAAAAATGGCATTGTCGAGATTGCAGGGCCAGACCGTTTTCGATTTTCAGAGATAGTAGAGAGATACTTAAAAGTAACCCACGATCCTCGCAAGGTCTCCTCCGAAGCTGATGCCCGATATTTCGGCGCAAAATTAAACGATACAAGCCTCATCCCTCAAAAAAATGCCTCTCTTGGTACCATCCATTTTGAGAACTGGTTTAATAGACAGCACAAGAAGTAACTTCTTTTATTATTCTCTTTTCCACAATGGGGATAATTTATTGCAGAGGTAGGGGACACCGCAACTCATCCAAATGGCAATTCCCATAAATAGAATAAATCGACAGAGTAATTGATCACTAAAAGTCTTTGAACAAAGGCCGTAGAGGAAGAAAATGCCCAATATTCCAATGATGATCCTCGTCCAAAATTCTACTTTATTTATTGGAATACAATCAGATACTTTTTTCATTCTATTTATGAATATGCCTATTCCTAAACCTAAGGTACATCCTCCTAAGCCCATTATATGCCTTGAAGGCATCCAAAGCATTAGTGCACCAAAGATAGTAAAACTTATAATCAATGCGGTAATGAGAGATCGTCGTTCTAGAAACTTTTCCACTTTGGGAAAGATCAGTAAGTACACTACAAGTAATAAAAATCCAATGATCCATCCACTCACTATGTCCATCGGAAAGTGGACTCCTAAGTAGAGTCGAGAGAAAGAGAGCATTAGAGCATAAACCGTCGCTATCACCCATCTCCACCTGCTTTTCCAATAAATGAGGAGTAATGCAGGCAAAAGGATAGCCGATTGAGCTGCTCCACTGGGAAAGCCATATCCTTTCACCTGAATAATTCCAAGGGCTGGCTCAAGGTGAAATGGACGAGGAAGAGAAAATAGATTTTTGAGTTGAAAGTTGATAATGTGATTGAGTGCCATGAGATAGAATATTCTCATTCCAAATCGCGAGCCAAAGCCCAGCCAGACTATGGGAATCAAAATGAAAAAAAACTCTTGTCTGTCAAGAAAATCGAATAATTTTATCACGCTATCCAAAAGCGGCGAGCGGATTTGATGAAGATAGCGTATAAAATCGAGCTGCGGTGCAAACAAAGTATTTTCTTGCATCTATTGTTCCTTCCTTAGATCTCGATTGGTTCTTGAGAATTCAGCGCCTGCAAAACAGTACTCTCGTGAAAATGCTTTCAAGGTCAGGTGTTTAGGGGAAAGAGTGAGAAGTGAGTAAATTTCTGGGATGTGGTTTGCATGGCTAGGGGCGCAGATGTTATCTCCCAGCGCTGGGCAAGTGACATAGGGAACACCGTTAATCATTTTTGTATGGAAATAGTGGAGATGGGCTTGAATGATGATTTCTACCCAAGGGCACGTAGCAAGAATGGCCTGGATTTTTTCATAATTTTCGAGAAAAAAGGCTCTTTTATCTTTAACTTCATAACCTTCATAAAAATAGTTGCCATAGACATCTTGGTCATCAAGTGCACAATGAGAAAAAACAATAAGAGGCTTATCGATTGAGGATACTACCTCTTCTAACCACTGAAGCTGTTCATCTGGTAAACGATGCTTATAGCCCCTTTCAGGAGTATACTCCATGCCCAGCCAAAGTAGGGAAGCACTACCCAGATCTTTTAAACCATAGCTTTTTTGGAAATACCCCTTCTCTTGCCATAGTCGTTCCACGTCGTGAACTTCCATTTGTTTTAATTCGTGGTTGCCCAGCATGTGCAGAACTTCGCACGCAACATTTTTGAAAGGGGCTAAAGCAGAACTGTATCGTTCTTGATCCCTTTCTTTATTTTCGCTGCGAATCAGATCGCCTAAATTAACGAGAAGATCCGGAACGTGTTGTTTTTCGATCTGCTTCAGAATTTGAGGAAGAGCACTTTCAACAAGAGGAGATGCTGCTCGTAAGATTCGATTTCTCTCCAGAGGCTTTCCTATGTGCACATCATTGATAATGGCTATCTTCATAAAAGGGGGGAAGAAACGTGGATTTTTTTGAAAGGAAGAGGAGAAGTGGCGGGCTCAAAAGAGATGCGCACTTCATTAGGAGAGATAAATGTGAAATTGAGCAAACGAAGGACGCCATAGGGGAGAAAAGGACAAAGAACTCCTTGGAAACTATTTTTGTCGCGATATATCAGAGGAAGTGTAAGGTTACCGTAATGAGCAACGAGCTGATCATTTTTTAAATCTATGGTGACCTGGCCATAGGCTGGATGTTCGTAGGTGCCGAGAAATGAGGTCCAGTGGGTCGGAAGAGGAAAAGGAGAGAGCTCTACATGGAGCTTTTTCCAATGAGCAGCTCTTTCTTTTTTAGTACAAGAGAGCCAATCGGTAGGGTCTTTTGCTAGAAGCTTGTCGAGGATGTAATTGCGAATGGCAGCTATGGCATATCGGCCATCGGAGCTGCTATTGGTTAATAATACAATACCGATATTATCTTGAGGAAGCACCAACATTTCGGAGAAGAAACCATCGATATGCCCCGTGTGGCTAAGGACTTCATGTCCTTTGTAAGAGTTGATAAACCACCCCAAACCATACCCTCCAAAAGCTAGGCCTAGCCCCAATTGCTCCTCTTTTAAAAAGGGGATTTGGATGGCGTGCATTTCAGCGAACGTCTCTTTTTTCAACAATCTGTCTTGTGCTAAGTGCAATTGTAGCCATTTTAGCATGTCTGAGAGGTTAGAATTGATAGCACCTCCAGGTTCGACAGGGTGTAGGGATCGAAAGGGAATTTTTTGTAGCGTTCCTTCTATTTCGGCATAGGGCATTGCCTCGTCGTCAGAAGGTTGGAGAGTAGTTGTGGAATCGGTCATCTCTAAAGGTTTAAAAAGACGTGCATGTATAGCATTTTCCCACGTTTCCCCTGTCGTGCGCTCGATCAATATCCCCAGGATGGAATACATTAAGTTATTATAGAGCCATTTTTGACCTATCTCCGAAATAGGTGCTAGATATGCCAGAGAAGTGAGAACTTCTGCGGAGCTGATGTTTCTGAAATACCAGAGGGCATCGTGGCGAGGAATTCCCGTCCGATGGGCAAGGAGATCACGGACAGTCACTTCTCGTCCGTCCAAGAGATGAAACTCCGGCAAATAATAGGAGATAGGCATGTCCCATGCCAGTACCCCCTCTTCGACAAGTTGACCGATGAGCAAGGCAGTAAAGGCTTTTGTACAGGAGGCGATGGGGAAGAGCGTTTTTGCTGTGACAGGTAACCGAGCTTCCCGATCGCGCCATCCGTAACCTCGTGCGAAATATTCCCCATTGGAAACAATGCCGACAGCAATACCTGGTACATGAAAAGCTTCCTGCGCCTCGTGAACCACTGTATCGATATCTCCTAGAGATTTCTCTAAAGAGGAATACCCCAAGGTGGTCCAAATAAGCAGATAAAAAAAGAAAATTTGCGTGAACATGCCACCAGACTATGGACTCTCTTTGTTTTTTTTCAAAGAGCGCGATATTCAGATATAACTTCTTCAACAGCTTGCAAGAGATGAGGATTGGCGGAAGGCAATGCGCTCACCACTTTTTCAGCCCAATTGAAATAGGCAGAAACCCTTTCCTTTTCCCAATCGGGAGGAGGAGAGTGGAGAAGATCTTTTAAGTTGTATAACTTGTCTGCTAGTTTAATCTCTGCAGCTCCTTTTGACTTATGAGGGGCGTGAATAATTTGGAGCTCTTTTCGCTCTTGTTTTGGAAGTGATTTATCATCTGTCACTTCACGCACATAACCTTCGACTGTGGGACCAAAAGCACTACGGATCTCTTCCCATGTCGTATTGGTATCTTCGACAGTATCATGGAGGAGCGCGGCAATTAAGACCTCCACATCGCTCTCTTGGCCCAAAGTGAGTAAAGTATCGGCAACCCCAATGGGATGAATGATATAAGGTGTTGCTCCAAGGTCTTTCCTCGTCTGGTCTTTATGTTTTAATGCTGCAAATTTAAGAGCTTCGATGAGTCGTGCATCTTCTAGTTTTGCTTCTTGGATATGGCGGAGAAATTCGCTACAAGCTTGCAACACGGCTTTATTTTCATGCGAGTATTGAGCAACAACACTTTCCGTCTGACATAGCAGTGGAAGTCCCGAGCCATGAAGGGAAAAAATTGCTCCTAAACTAGTAACGAGTAAAAAAGTTGAAATTCTCATTCAAAATTCTAAGGGTGAACATATATCATATCAAAAAAAACTATAAAATCAACATATTATTGGCGTTATTTCTAAATTGTCAGTATGATCCATTAATATTTGCCAAACAGAGGCTTTATGAAAAAATTAATTAAATTTGCCCTTGGGCTTGCTGCTATCGGTTGTGGGGGTGTGGGTTATTCTCTTTCTCCTCATTTAGAAGAAACTCATGTTGAAATTATAAATATTAGAGAGATCGACTCTCCAACTCTAACAAGAATTATGGAAGGAGGGGCGCCAGAACTCGCTTTAGAAGTAAATAAAAATGATGCCTTGCCCTTGACTATTTTCCTTAATGGCGATTTTTTTGAACTCCTCTCACCTGATGTAGGACTATACATCAAAGCCAAACAAAATCTTTATTTTAGAAATGCTTCTGGGAATTTTCTTTTCAGTAATGACGGTCATGCTTGGGAACCCTTAAGCGAAGCCATGACTGGCGTTTTCACTCTTTTACTCAATGTCGATACACCAGGCTCCCCTTCTATTACCTTAGGAGCTGATATTTATGCCACCGAGCCCGAGAGATAATTTTTTCCTTGCAAAGAAGAAAAAAAGAGTGATAATTTTTTTAACTCAAAATAAGAGGACTCTATGGCAAAAGAAACCGTAAGACACAAAAAAGACGAAAAGAAAAAGCCAGCTCTTTCACCTAAAGAGAAGAAAGCCAAGAAGCAGGAAAAGAAGCAGCAAAAAGGCAAAGTCTGATATTCGCCACCTCCCTTTTTTGCAGGGATTGATATAAAAAAATATTTATATATACTGCAAAAAAAAGGGGGACTTTATGAATATCGTTAATATTATTATTAGTTTGATTAGCGGCCTGATTGGCGGCAATATCGCTGGTGCTTCGATGCCAGAAAAATCCCTTGGCACTGCTGGAAATTCCATCACAGGACTTTTAGGGGGTGGCATAGGAGGGATTATCCTTCAACTTTTAGGTCTATTTAATCAACCTGGCGCTGCGGGGATCGATCTCAAATCGGTGCTATCGAATGTTGGCACAGGAGGTGTCAGCGGTGCCATATTAATGATTATCATTGCTTTGATCAAAAGTGCGGTACAAAAATCCAAGTAGTTCTTTCGCTGCTTGTGGCGCCAAAGAACCCACAAGCAGTGAATTTTTAATTGCTATTATTTCTTTGCGAAAATATAATAGCTAGAGTTTTACCTTTTTAGGTGAAGGAGCAAGACATGAAAACTATCAATTTTCCCCTCTTTGTGTCTCTTACTATTCTTCCTCACCATCATCATCATCACATCTAATTCTTGATTTCAGCTTATAACCGCTGAAATTTGTTTCAATTTTTATTAATTTTTTTTTGGAGTTATTTTATGAAATTATTTTTATTAACATTATTTTTTTCAAGCGCGCCATTTTTAGCACAAGCTGCTGAAAATGAGTTTATTGTTGGCACCACCAGCGGTTATGCTCCTTATGTGAGTTTAGATGGCCAGGGACGATATGAGGGCTTCGATATCGAAGTTGCTG